>JADGIB010000196.1 GCA_019683665.1 Solirubrobacteraceae bacterium | reverse complement strand
CTCCAGCGCTCGCGCTGACTCGACTCCCGGATCGCGTTCGCGCCCGCGCGTGACCGACGGCGTCGTGCGCGGCGACGCCCGCGCCCGGCGGCGCCTAGGCGCGCTCCTCACCGCCCGGCTCGGCCGGGCCGGGGGTCGTGTCGCCCTCCTCGGCGGCCGGCGCCTCGGCGGTGAGCCCGTCCCCGTGCGGCGGGGTCGCCGTCTCGGCCTCGGGGACCGGCGCCGGCGCGTCCTGGGCGGGCGGCGCGTCCTGGGCGGCGGGCGCGTCCTGGGCGGCGGGCGCGTCCGGCGGCGCGGGCGCGTCCGGCGGCGCGGGCGCGGTGCCGTTCATCGCCGGCGGGCCGGAGGCCGGGGCCGGCGTCGCGCCGTGGCTCTCGGGCGCGGCCGCCGGCTCGTCCCCGCCGCGCAGGCGCCGGCGCAGCGCGCGCAGCGTCACGACGGCGACGATCGCGAGCGCGATCCCCTTGACGACCCTGTTGGAGCGCGCGCCCGACCACGCGGCGGCCGCCGCCTTCGGCGCGGTCGCCAGCGCCTTCCGCTTCTTCGAGGTCGTCCTGCGCGTCGGCGTCTTCAGCTTCATCGTCGCTCCTCGGCTCGAGTCCGGAAGGGGCACGTCTACCCGTGCCCGGATGACGGTAACGGCTCGGCGGCGTCAGCTCACGCGGCGCAGCCAGTCGACCGTCTGCGCGATCCCGTCGCGCAGGTCGATCCGCGCCTCCCAGCCGAGCAGCCGCCGCGCCTTCTCGACGCTCGGCCAGCGGCGCACGACGTCGACCGGGAACGACGGCAGGTGCTCGAAGCGCAGCGCCTCGGGGTCCTTGCCGCACGCCTCCCAGATGATGGCCGCGATCTCGGCGACCGTCAGCTCCTGCGAGGCGGAGATGTTGAAGTCCTCGTGCAGGCCGTTCTCGTGGCCCATCGCCGTGACGATCCCGTCGGCGATGTCGTCGACGTGCGTCAGCGTCCGCGTCTGGGTGCCGTCGCCGAAGATCGGCAGCGGGTCGGCGCCCGACAGGACCTTGCGGATCACGTCCGGGACCATGTGCGCGATCCCCGGCTCGTCCTCGGGCATCTCGCCCGGCCCGTAGGCGTTGAACGGCCGGCAGATCGTGAACGGCAGCCCGTGCTCCTCGTGCGCGGCGCGCACCCACACCTCGCCGGCGAGCTTGCTGAACCCGTAGGCCGAGCGCGGCATCGGCACCTCCCACACGTGCTCCTCGGGCGTGGGGAACTGCGTGGCGCGCTCGAACACCATCGAGCTGCTCACGTAGACGAACCGCTCGACCCCGGCGTCGATCGCCGCCCCGATCACGCCGTTGTAGAGCGAGCTGTTCACGTCCGTCAGCGTGTAGGGCAGCTTGTGGAAGTTCGCGATCCCGCCGACGATCGCCGCCAGGTGAATGACCCGCGAGCAGCCGTCGACGGCGCGGCGCGCCTCGTCGCGGTCGCGCAGGTCGCCGGTGTGGACCTCGCAGCCCTCGCGGATCCACTGCGGCGGGGTGCGCTGGTCGGAGACGCGGACCTCCCAGGCCGGGTCGCGCAGGAGCCGGCGCACGACGGCCTGCCCGATCGTGCCGGCGCCGCCGGTGACGAGGACCCGGCTCACGAGGCCGACGAGAGCGCCGGCATCTCGGCCGCGTAGGCGAACACCTGCGCGGCGCCGAAGCCGTTCCAGGGGTCGACGACGAGGACGTCCGGGCGCGCCTGCGAGCGGATCCGCCGCAGCGCGTCGGGCGTGCAGAGCTCGGGGTGGTTCGTGGCGAGCACGACGACGTCGGCGTCCTCGACGGCCTCGTCGAACGTCGACGTGGGCGTCGGCACGCGCGGGTCGTGGACCGCGACGTCGGCGAGGCCGCGCTCGAGCAGGCGCACGAGCTTGTGCGACAGCGAGTCGCGCTCGTCGTCGGTGCCCGCCTTGAACGCGAGGCCGAGGACGGCGACCTTGCGCCCGCGCAGGCTGCCGCCGAGGCGGCGCTTGATCCCCTCGACGAGGAAGCGCGGCACCGTCTCGTTGACGCGGTGGACGGCGAGCAGCATCCCCGGCGCCGGGGAGCGCTCCTCGGAGAACGCGAAGTCCTTGCGCAGGCACGTCCCGGCGGTCAGGCCCGGCATCGCCATCCCGCCGCGCGGGTAGTCGCGGTTGATGAGGTCGATGACCTCGAAGACGTTCGCGCCGTGCTGCTCGCAGTCCATCATCAGGAGGTTCGGCAGCGCGAAGTTCGCGTAGCGCAGGATGTTCGTCCAGATCTTCGCCAGCTCGGCCTGGACCGGCGTCGTCTGGACGATCGGCGCGCCGAGCACCTCGAACAGCCGGGCGGCGACCTCGCCGGAGCGCTCCCCGACGCCGCCGACGATGCACGGCAGCGTCGAGATCTCCTCGAAGAAGCGCCCGGCGGCGATCCGCTCGGGCACGTGGGCGACGAAGACGTCCTCGCCGACGGTGAAGCCGCGGTGCTTCTCGAGGTAGCCGGCGACGAAGTCGGTCGTGTCGGGCGCGACCGTCGAGCGCAGGATGAGCGCGTGGCCCTCGGCGAGCACCGGCAGGAGGTCGTCCAGCGCGGAGCGGATGTCGCGCATGTCGATCTCGATGTGGCTGAACGCCGGGGTGCCGAGCGTGATGACGATGTGGCGGGCCTTCGCGGCGTCGCTGACGCGGTCGCTCAGCGCCAGCTCGACGCGGTCGAGGATCTCCTGGGCGCCGGGCTCGGCGAACGGCATCCGCCGCTCGGACAGGGCCTGGAGGCGCTCGGGGTCGTTGTCGACCCCCAGCACGCGCAGGCCGCGGTCCGCGAAGCTCAGGGCCAGCGGCAGGCCGACCCGGCCGAGGCCGACGATGGAGACGTCGTACTGCATCGCGCCGATCAGGCTACCGGCGCCGCTCCGCGGCGAGCTGGCGGGCGAACGCCGCGACGAAGAGCGGGTTGTAGCGCGCGTAGCGCCGCCACAGCCGGCGCGGCTCCTGGCAGAGCCGGTACATCCACTCCAGGCCGCTGGCCTGCATCCACGGCGGCGCCTGCGGGACCAGCCCGGCGTGGAAGTCGAACGCGGCCCCGACGCCGGCGAGGACCGGCGCGTCGAGCCGCTCGCGGAACGCCGCCATCCACTGCTCCTGCTTCGGCTGCCCGGTGCCGACCCAGACGACGTCGGCGCCCGAGCGGTTGATGTCCTCGACGACGAACGCCTCCTCCTCCGGCGTCAGCGGCCGGAAGGGGGGCGAGTAGCCGCCGACGATCTGGACGCCCGGGAAGCGGCGGCGCAGCTCGTTGACGAGCTGGACGAGGGCGCCCTGGTTGCGCCCGCCGTAGAGGTAGTGGCGCACGCCCGAGCGGGTCGAGCGCTCGAGGTAGCGGGCCATGAGGTCGGGCCCGTAGACGCGCGAGGCGTCGGTCTGGCCGAGCGCCTTCAGCGCCCACACGAGCGGCTGCCCGTCGGGCACGGCGAGGACGCGCGGGTCGTCGAGCGCGGCGCGGGTGGCCGGGTCCTCGCGGGCGACCATGACGAGGTGGACGGCGGCGGCGGTGACGATCGCCTTGTCGCGGTCGGCGACGACCGCGTCCATCCAGTCCATCGTCCGCTCGTAGTCGGTGAGCGCGAGCGGCATGCCGACGACCGTCCGCGCCGGCGGGCGCAGCGCGTCCGCGGTCTGCGGCGCCGCGGCGGGCTGGGGGTCGGAGGCGAAGGTCATTCGGCTGCGGGACGGTCGAGGCGGCGGGTGAGGGTCAGGGCTACGAACGGCCGGCGAGGGCAAAGGTGACGCGGTTGTCGAAGCCCGGCGCCCCGAAGTTCGGTGAAACCACCCTATCGAGTGGGCCGGGCGTCTCGCGGGTCGGCGCCCGCACGCAGTAGCCTCGCCGGCGCATGGCCGCCGATGCCGACAGCGCCCGCTCCGAGGGCTCGGCCGCGGCGCGGGGTGGGCTGCAGCGGGCCGGCGGGTTCCTGCTCGGGCAGCTGCTGACCGTCGGCGCGGTCGCGCTCCTGTTCCGCCACCTCGGCGTCGACGACACCGGGCGCTACGTGACCGTGCTCGCGCTCGTCGCGATCGTCCAGGGGCTGACCGACCTCGGGCTGACGACGCTCGGGGTGCGCGAGCTGGCGACCGTGCCCGAGGGCGAGCGGCGGGCGCTGCTGGCCGACCTGCTCGGCCTGCGGCTGGCGGCGACGGTGACCGGGGTCGCGCTCGTCATCGGGTTCGCGGCGGCGGCCGGGTACGGGTGGACGCTCGTCGCCGGCACGGCGCTGGCCGGGCTCGGGCTCGTCGTGCAGAACGCCGGGACGACGCTCGGCATGGACCTCATCGTGCGGCTGCGGGCCGGGCGGATGGCGGCCGGCGACCTCGTGCGCCAGGCCGTCGCGGCCGGGCTGATCGTGGCCGGGGTCGCGCTCGACGCCGACCTGCTCGTCTTCTTCGCCCTGCTCGTGCCGGCCGCGCTGGCCGGGTTCGCGGTCGTGGCGGTGAGCGCGCTGCGGGTCGCGCCGGGGCGCGAGCCGCGGCGCTGGACGCCGATCCTGCGCCAGACGATCCCGTTCGCGGTCGCCGCCGCGGCCAGCGCGCTCTTCTTCCGCGTCGCCGTCGTGGAGATGTCGCTGCTGTCGACCGAGGAGGAGACCGGCCTGTTCGGCGCCTCGTTCCGGGTCGTCGAGGTGCTGTCGGCGCTGCCGGCGCTGGCGGTCAGCGCCGTCTTCCCGGTCCTGTCGCGGCGGGCGGCCGCGCCGGGCGAGGGGCCGCGGCTGGCGGCGGCGGTCGCGCGGACGTCGTCGGCGTGCGCGGCGGCGGGCGGCGCGCTCGCGCTCGGCCTGGCGCTCGGCGCGCCGGCGGTGATCTGGGTCGTCGCCGGCGACGGGTTCGACGGGGCGGTTCCGGTCCTGCGCGTCCAGGGGCTGGCGCTGGCGGCGTCGTTCGTGGCCGCGCCGTGGGCGTTCGCGCTCCTGTCGCTCGGGCACGAGCGGATGCTCATGTGGGTCAACGTCTTCGGCGTCGGGGCGGCGGCCGCGGCCGGCGCGGTCCTCATCGCCGCCGGCGGGGCGCGCGGCGCCGCGATCGCGACCGTCCTCGGCGAGGCGGGCCTGGCCGTCGCCTTCGCGGTGGCGCTGACGCGGGTGCGCCCCGAGCTGCGCCCGTCGGCGTGGGCGCTCGCGCGCGTCCTCGTCGCCGGGGGCGCCGGAGCGCTCGCCGCGCTGCTGCCGCTGGCCGCCGTCCTCGAGGCCGTCGTCGGCCTGGCGGCCTACGTCGTCGTCCTCGGCCTGCTCGGCGGGCTGGCCGACGTGCGACGCCTGCGCGGCACCGCGCGCGCCTCGTCGCAGACCGGCGTGGCGCCGTGACCCGGGCGCTGCTCGTCGCCCGCGCGGCCGTCAGCCGATGAGGGCCCACCAGGCGACGGCGCCGATCACGGCCGCCGCGAGCGCGAACAGGCCCTCGCGGCGCGCGCCCTGGGAGAGGAGCCACAGGCTGATGAGCACGCCGACGAGCGGCAGCAGCGCGCTCATCCCGAACGCGAACGCCTGCTGCTGCCAGGTCTGGAGGATCGGCTCGCGGGGCGGCGACGACATGGGCGGGAGGCTAACCGCCGCCGTGCCCGCGCGGCTACAGCATCCGGTCGACCTCGTCGGCGACGTGGCGGGCGATCGCCAGCGACGACGTCGCGCCCGGCGACGGCGCGTTGCGCACGTGCAGGGCCCGCTCGGTGCGGGAGAAGACGAAGTCGTCGACGAGCCGCCCGTCGCGTCCGAGCGCCTGCGCGCGGATCCCGGCGAAGGCGGGCTCGACGTCGGCGACGGTGAGGCCGGGCACGTAGCGGGCCGCCGCGGCGACGAGCGCCTCGCGCGAGGCGGCCCAGCGCAGCTCCTGCAGGGCGGTCCGCCACCAGCGGGCCAGCAGCCGCCACGACCCCGGCCAGCCGGCGGTCTCGGCGAGGTCGCGCGGGCGCACCCGCCACAGCCGGTACGCGTCGCGGCTCGGCGCCATCAGCGCGGTCGGCCCGATGAGCACGTCGCCGCCGACGTGGCGGGTGAGGTGGACGCCGAGGAACGGCAGCGACGGGTCCGGCACCGGGTAGATCAGCGACCGCACGCGGTCGCGGCGCTCCGGCCGCAGCCGCAGGTACTCGCCGCGGAACGGGACGATGCGCGGGTCGGGGCCGGCCCCCGCGAGCACGGCGAGCCGGTCCGACCAGGCGCCCGCGCAGAACACGGCGTGGCGCGCCTCGAGGTGGCCGCGCGCGTGGCGCAGGACGATCGTCGACTCGCGCGGCTGCACCGCCTCGACGCCGCAGCCGGTGAACACCGCGCCGACGTCGTCGGCCAGCGCCCGCGCCACCGCCGGGAAGTCGACGATCCCGGTCGCCGGCGAGTGCAGGCCCGCGATCCCGGTCGCGTGCGGCTCCAGCTCGCGGATGCCGTCCGCGTCGAGGCGCCGCAGCCCCTCCACCCCGTTCGCGCGCCCGCGCCGCTCGAGCTCGTCGAGGCGGCCCAGCTCGCCCGGGTGGGTGGCGACGATGACCTTCCCGCAGCGCTCGTAGGCGATGCCGCGCTCGTGGCAGAACGCCTCCAGCTCGCGCGCGCCCGCGAGGCACAGTCGCGCCTTCAGCGACCCGGGCGCGTAGTAGATCCCGGCGTGGACGACCCCGGAGTTGCGGCCGGTCTGGTGGCGGCCGATCGCGTCCTCGCGCTCGAGGACGACGACGCTGCGGCCGGGGTGGCGGCGCATGAGCTCGCGGGCGACGGCGAGCCCGAGGATCCCGGCGCCGACGACCGCGAGATCGCAGCGGGCCGGCGGGTCGGCGGGACGCGGCGTAGCGGCGCTCATGGCGCCAGACCCTACGACCGATCGGGGCGCCGGTGTCCGCTCGCCGCGCCCCGGCCGGCGCCGGCGCCGTCGCGGGGGCCCGCCCCGGCCGCCCGCCAGGGG
>JADGIB010000195.1 GCA_019683665.1 Solirubrobacteraceae bacterium | reverse complement strand
GGGGGTGGCTTAGGGGGTCGGGGGGGGGGGGCATCGGCGCCGCGGAGCTTAGAGTCCGCCGGCCGTTCGGGGACGCGAGGCCGTACGCTGCCGGTCCGCGTGTCCCGCTTCGGCAAGCTCCTCGGCCTGATCGCGCTCGGCGGCCTGGCCATCCGCTGGGCCTACGCGATCCACATCCGCGACTACCTCGTCCAGGGCGACGCGATGACGTTCCACCTCGTCGGCCAGCGGATCGCCGACGGGCTGGGCTTCACCGAGCACGTGCCGCCGGGCGGGCCGACGGCCGAGCACCCGCCGGGGCTGTTCGTGTTCTGGGCGATCCTCGACAGGCTCGGCGCGAACGGGTACCTGACCCACCGCATGGCTCTCGGGCTCGTCGGGACGGGGACGGTCGTGCTCCTCGGCCTCGTCGGGCGGCGGATCGGCGGCGACCGCCTCGGCCTCGTGACGGCGGCGCTCGCGGCCGTCTACCCGATGCTGTGGACGGCCGAGGGGTCGCTCATGAGCGAGGGCCTGTACGGGTTCTTCCTCGTTGCGTCGCTGCTGGCGGCGCTGTGGGTGCGCGAGCGGCCGACGTGGCGGCGGGCGGCGGCGCTCGGGGCGCTCATCGGCCTGGCCGCGCTGACGCGGGGCGAGGCGCTCGCGCTCATCGTCCTGCTCGCGGTGCCGGTGGCGATCGCGTCGCGGCCCGGCTGGCGCGGGCGGGCGGCGCTGTGGGGCGTCTCGCTGGCCGCGTTCGCGGCGGTGCTGGCGCCGTGGACGGTCTTCAACCTCACCCGGTTCGACCAGCCGGTGCTGATCTCGACCAACAGCAACGGCGTGTTCATCGGCGCCAACTGCGAGGACACGTACTACGGCGACCTCATCGGGGCCTGGCGGTTCCAGTGCTACACCGAGCGGCTGCCGGGGGAGGACGAGGCCGAGTTCTTCGCCCGCCAGCGGCGGATCGGGATCGAGTACGCGCTCGACCACGCCGACCGCTGGCCGGCGGTGATCGCGGCGCGGCTGGGCCGCCTGCTCGACGTCTACCGCTTCGACCAGTCCGTCTTCTTCAACAGCGCCGAGGGCCGGCCGGCCGCGTGGGCGGCCCGGGCGATCCGGGCCTACTGGGTCGTCGGCGTGCTCGCGATCGCCGGCGCGGTCCTCCTGGCCCGGCGGCGGCCGTTCGGGCTCGTCGTGCTCGCCGCGCCGATCGTCATGGTCGTTCTCGTCGCGATCGTCACCTACGGCGGGACCCGCTTCCGCTACGGCGCGGAGCCGTCGCTCGTCGTGCTCGCCTCGGTGACGCTGCTGGCCGCGGGGGAGCGCCTGGCCGCGTGGTGGCGGGCCCGCCGCCCGGACCGCGCCGGCGACGCGGGCGCGGCGGGGGCCGGCCCCGCCGCCCCGGCCCCGGGCGACGTGTGGCACCTGGCATCGCAGGGGTCGATGCCAGGTGCCGCACGCCCGGTCGGCGGGGGACCGTTGGCGGATCGTGGCCGGTATGCGGCCGCGAGGCGACAACGGCCGCGGGCGGGGGTCAGGCGCGGCGGGCGGCCGCTTCGGCCTGGGCCAGGAGCATCCCGGCCAGGGCGACGGCGACGAGCGTGAGGGCGGGCAGCTCCCAGTCCCAGTCGACGCCCGCGTGGGCGGCCCAGACGGCGAGCGCGGCGGCCGGGCCGGTCGCCAGCGCCGCGTCGGCGGCGAGGACGCGCCGCACGGCGAGCAGCACGCCGGCCAGCAGCGCGCACAGGAGCGCGAACCCGACGAGCCCCAGCTCGGCCAGCGTCTCGAAGTAGAGCGAGTGCGCGTCGCGGACCGACTCGCGGAACGGGCGCTCGCGCAGCCACTCGACCCGGAAGCCGCCGGCGCCGACGCCGCCGAGCGGGTGGTCGGCCGCGGTCCGCAGCGCCACCCGCCAGTACGCGTAGCGGTTGGAGCCGGTCGACGCGAGCCGCTCGACGCTCGCGCCGAAGCGCGGGTTCTCCTCGCCGCGCTCGCTCACCGCGGCCAGCGCGAACGGCAGCAGCGCCACCGCGACCGCCGCCGCCCAGCCCAGCCGCCGCAGCCCGCGCGTCAGCGGCACCGCGTCGACCCGCAGCCGCCCCTCCTGCTCGCCGCCGCACATCCACGCCTGGACGGCCGCGACCGCCATCATCGCCGCGACGAGGATCGCGAGCATGAGCGCGCCCTGCGCCTCGCGGTGCCCGAGCGACCCGCTCACCGACGCGACCCCGTCGAGGCGGCCGGCGACCGCGCACACGAGCGCGGCGCCGAGCACGACGAGGACGACCGAGCGCACCTGCCGCCACGTCGGCGCCAGCAGCGCCAGCACGAGCAGGCCGCACGCGACCGCGGCCAGCGCCCCGCGCGAGTACGTCAGGTAGAGCGCCAGGCCGGTCGGCAGCGCCGCCGCGGCCGCCGCGACCCGCAGCGCCCGCGCGCGCAGCTCGTCGCCGGCGATCCGCGCCCACAGGACGAACCCGATCGCCGCCAGCGCCCCCATCGCGTTCCAGTACGTCAGCGGCTGGTCGAGGCGCCCGCCCGCGTACGTCGACGGCTTGAGGTCGATCAGCCCCGGCAGCGTCCGCCCGAGCACGCCGTAGCCGATGACGACGAGCGTCCCGAGCGCGAGCGCCACCTCGACGCTCGACGCCCACGCCCGCGGCCGCCAGGCCAGCGCGCCCGCGACCAGCGCGCCGAGGTAGAGGACGTCGCGCTGGACGTCGTCGCCGGCCGGGCCGGGCAGCGGCGCCCACCCCTTCGACAGCAGCGCCCACAGCGTCAGCGCCGCCAGGCCGCCGACCGCCAGCCGCGCCGCCGCCGTCCGCGGCAGCACCGGCCCGTCGGCGACGACCGCCAGCACGGCGACGAGCGCCCAGGCGACGATCGCGGCGACGAGGCGCGCGTCCTCGTAGTAGCCGCCCTTCAGGAACGCGAGCGCGGTCGGCCCGGCGAGCAGGACGACCCGCGCCGCCGCCCCCAGCGCCGCCCGCGCCCCGCTCAGCGCCGGCGGACGCGGATCACGCAGTTCCACGTGGCCACCTCGCGCAGACCGGGGATCCTGACGATGAAGCGCAGCCTCGGCCAGTAGCGCGGCTCGACGGTCTCGATCTCCAGCCGCGGCCGCGAGCGCACCAGCTTCAGCGTCGGCCCGATGTGCACGGCGAACAGCGCCTCCCCGTAGCGGTTCTTGCGCGGCGGCCCGTGACGGCGCTCGTACAGGCGCGGGCCGCGCTCCGGCCCGAGGAAGTGGTAGGGGGTCATGTCGTGGCCGCCCCACGGGGAGTACCAGTTCGTCCACGAGATGTAGCCCCAGCCGCCGGGCTTCAGGACGCGCTCGATCTCGCGGATGATCCCCTCGGTGTCGGGCGCGTGCTCGAGGAGGTTGGAGGCGAACACCCCGTCGACCGACTCGTCCTCGAACGGGAGGTCGGCGGCGTCGGCGAGCACGTGGCCCTCGGGCGGCTCGCCGACGATGCTCAGCTCCTCGAGCGAGTTGTCGACCGGGACGCAGTCCGCGCCGGCGCGCCGGAACGCGCGGGTGTAGATGCCCGGCCCGCTGCCGAGGTCGAGGATCCGCTGCCCGCGCAGCGGCCCGTAGCGGCGGTCGAGGTCGGCGACGGCCTCGCGGGCGAGGACGGTGTAGAACGGCTCCGGGTCGGTCTTCTCGTTGCGGAACAGCCGCCAGAGCTGGCGGATCCGAGCCAGGCCGTGCTCGACGGGCGGCTCCGGGCGTTCGGTCTCCACGGGCCGGGACAGTAGCCTGCCGCCGCCGTGGACGTGCGCCGTCGCGATCGCCTGTTCACCGCCGCGCTGGGCGCCGGCTGCCTCGCGCTGGCCCTCCTGCAGCGCCCCGGGCGGGCGGTCACCGACACGAAGATCGACCTCCACGTCGACCCGGGCCGCTTCCTCGCCGACGCCGGCGCGCCGTGGACGGCCGACATCTCGCTCGGCCACGTCCAGAGCGGCCAGTACGGCGGCTACGTCTTCCCGATGGGGCCGTTCCACGCGCTCCTGCGCGAGCTCGGCCTGTCGGCGTGGGTGACGCAGCGGCTGTGGCTCGCCGCCCTCCTCCTCCTCGCCGGGTGGGGCGTCCTGCGGCTGCTCGACGCGCTCGCCGGCCGCCCGCGCGGGATCGTCCACGCGGTCGCCGCAGCCGCCTTCGTGCTCAACCCGTACGTCGTCACGTACACGAGCCGCGTCTCGGTGACCCTGCTCGCCTACGCGGCGCTGCCGTGGCTGCTGCTCATCGTCCACCGCGGCCTGCGCGAGCGCACGTGGGCGTGGCCGGCCGCGTTCGCGCTGATCGTCACCTCGTCCGGGGGCGGCATCAACGCCGCCGTCACGTTCTGGGCGCTCGTCGGCCCGCTCCTGCTGCTCCTCTACGAGCCGGCGATGCGCTTCGTCGGCTGGCGCCCGGCGTGGACGTTCACGTGGCGCACGGCGCTGCTCGGCGCGGTCACGTCGCTGTGGTGGGTCGTCCCGCTCGCGGTCCAGTCGAAGTGGGGGCTGCCGTTCCTGCCCTACACCGAGCAGCCGGGGACGATCTGGGGCTCGACGAGCGCGAGCGAGTCGCTGCGGCTCATGGGCTTCTGGCTGTCGTACGTCGGCGTCGGCTACGGCGACGTCCTGCACCCGTACACGTCGAACGCCGGGACGCTCGTCTTCTGGGCCCCGGCGATCCTCGGCTCGCTCCTGCTGCCCGCGCTCGCGCTCGGCGGCTTCGCCTGGACGCGCCGCTGGCGGTACGCGCCGTTCTTCCTGCTCATGACGCTCGTCGGCGTTCTCATCATGATCGCCGGCTTCCCCGAGGGCACGCCGCTGCGGCGGGGGATGAACTTCGCCTACAACCACCTCGTCTCGCTGCAGACGCTGCGCACGACGTACAAGGCGGGGCCGCTGCCGGCGCTCGGGCTCGCCGTCCTCGGCGGCCTGGCCGCCGGCGTCGCCTGGCGCGCGCTGGCCGCCCGCCGCCCGCCGCTGCGGGCGCTCGTCCCTGTCGCCGCCGCGCTCGTCCTCGCCTTCGCCGCCTGGCCGCTGCTGCGCGGGAAGGGGGTGGAGGACCAGCTGACCTGGAAGCGGGTCCCGGCCGCCTGGACCGACGTCGCCGCCGACCTCGACGCCGGCCTGGGCGACGACCGCCGCGCGATGGTCCTGCCCGGCCAGCTCTTCAGCTACTACGACTGGGGCGGGACGGTCGACCCGATCCTGCCGACGCTCGCCCGCCGCCCCGTCGCCGTGCGCCAGGTCGTCCCGTTCGCCGACCTGCGCTCGGTCGAGCTGCAGTGGGCGACCGACGCGCTCATCAGCCAGCGGCGCGTCATCGGCGACCAGCTCGCGCGGCTGCTCGACCTGCAGTCGGTCGGGGCCGTCGTCACCGCCACCGACGACGACCGCGGCCGCTCCGGCGCGCTGGACCCGAACGCGGCGGCGCGGGAGCTCGCGCTCGGCGGCCTCGACGACCCGGACGCGACGTACGGCCCGACCCGCCGCGAGCGCGCCCGCGACGGCGCGCTGGCCGCCCCGCTCGACCTGCCGCAGATCCGCCGCCAGGACCTCGAGGCGCGCTCGATGGTGCGCCTCTACCCGCGCGACCGGGCGACGATCGTCGACGGCTCCGCCGAGGGCATCGTCGAGCTGGCCGCCTTCGACGACCTGCCGCGGGACGTCCCGCTGCGCTACGCGGCCGACCTCACCGCCGGCGAGATCCGCGAGCTGGCCGCCGCCGGCAGCGAGGTCGTCGTCACCGACACGAACCGCCGGCGCGTCTTCGTCCCCTCCCAGCTGCAGGCGAACCTCGGCGCGACGCTCGCCCCCGACGACCCGATCTCCGCGGACGGCCACCAGCTCAACCCGTGGCCCGAACGCGACACGAGCGTGCAGACCGTCGCCCGGATCGACGGGGTGCGCTGGGTGCGCGCCCCGTTCTCCCCGCAGATCCCGCAGTTCCCCGAGCGGCGGCCGTTCGCCGCGCTCGACGGCGACCCCGGCACCGCCTGGGTCGCCGACCGGACGCTGACCGCCGACCGCTGGTACCTCGAGGTCCGCCTCGAGCGGCGCATGGACGTCCCGTACCTCGACCTGCTGCCCTACGGCGACGAGCGCGGGCGCGTCACCGCCGTCGCCGTCAACGGCCGCCGCTTCCCGGTCCACGACGGCTGGAACCGCCTGCCGGTCGACCTGCGCGACGTCGACACGCTGCGGATCGCGATGGTCGACGTCACCGACCCGCCCGCGGGCGTCGACGGCGGCGCCGGCGGCATCCGCGAGCTGCGCATCCCCGGCGTCACCGCGACCGAGGCGCTGCGGGTCCCGGCCGTCGCCCAGGACGCGCTGCGCGGCGCCGACCTGTCGCGCACCCCGCTCGCGTACCTGTTCGCGCGCACGACCGGCGCCGACCCGTTCCACCGCGACGCCGTCCACGGCCCGTGGTCGGCCGGCGACGTCCGCGACGCCGGCGACGGCGAGACCGGCCTGCGGCGGATCATCGACCCGCCCGCCGCCCGCACGTGGACGCTGCGCGGCTGGGCGAGCGCGGCGTTCGACGCCCCCGACCACGAGCTCGACGCGCTCGTCGGCGGCGACGTCCCCGGCCGCTTCGACTCCTCCTCGCGCTACGAGGGGCTGCCGGGGCGCCGCGCCTCGAGCGCGTTCGACGGGCGGCCCGGCACGGCCTGGATCGGCGGCTACGGCGCCTCGGCCGGCCGCGCCTGGCTGGCGTGGACGACCCCGCGCCGCACGACCGTCCGGACGCTGCGGATCACCGCCCCGCGCGAGGCGGTCCGCGTCCCCGCCCGGGTGCGCCTCGTCGTCGACGGCGAGGCCGGGCCGGCGCTCGACGTCGACGCCGGCGGGCGGGTCGCGCTGCCGCGCCCGGTCCGCGGCCGCGCCGGCGCGCGCCTCGGCCGCCACCCCCCCCACCCCGCCGCCCCCCCCCCCC
>JADGIB010000194.1 GCA_019683665.1 Solirubrobacteraceae bacterium | reverse complement strand
GCGCCCGGCCCGGCGCGGGCGCCGCCCCCCCCGGCCCCCGCGACCGGACCGGCCCTCGGGGTGGGCAGTGCAGCCACCCCGAGGGGCACGGCCGGTACGGTCCTGGCGCTGTGCGCACCGACCACGCCGAGCTGCTGGCGCGGGCGAAGGAGAACGACCTCCTCGACCGCGGGGCGGCGCTGACCTACTACGGGCTGCTGGGGCTCGTCCCCGCCCTGCTCGTCCTGTTCTCGCTCGTCGGGCTGCTCGGCACGCAGGAGGAGGTCGAGCGCACGCTCGAGGTGCTCGGCGCGCTCGTGCCCGGCGACCGCGACCAGGGCATGCGCGAGCAGTTCGCCGACGTCCTGCGCACCGACGCCGCGTCCGGCGCGCTGCTCGGCGTCGGGATCCTCGGCGTGCTGTGGACGGCGTCGGCGTACGTCGGCTCGTTCTTCCGCGCGTCGGCCCGGATCTGGGGCGTGCCGCAGCGGCCGCTGTGGCACGCCTGGCCGGCCCGCTTCGCGCTGACGCTCGCGCTGCTCGTCGTCGCCGCGGTCGCGCTGACGGCGATCATCGTCACCGGGGACCTCGCCGAGGAGATCGGCCAGGCGCTCGACCTCACCGAGGCGACGGTGACGCTCTACGAGATCGTCAAGTGGCCGGCGGTGATCGTCCTCCTCGTCCTGCTGGTCGGGCTCCTCTACCGCGGCTCGCCGAGCCGGCGGCGGACGCTCGCCCGGCTCGGGGTCGTGACGCCCGGCGGCGCGCTCACGGTCCTGGCCTGGATCGTCGTCTCGGGCCTGTTCACCGTCTACGTGAACCTGTTCGGCTCCTACGAGACGAGCTACGGCGCGCTCGGCGCGACGATCGCCTCGATGATCTGGCTGTGGCTCATCAACCTCGTCCTCCTGGCCGGGGTGAGCTTCGACGCCGAGCTCGAGCAGTGGCGGGCCGCCGCGCGCGCCGACGCCTGACCGCCGCCGCGGGACGTGCGGCACCTGGCATCGACCCCTCCGATGCCAGGTGCCACACGGCCGCCGCGGGCCGGATCGAGGCGGGCGCGGCCGGGCCGCGCGCCGCGGTCAGGCGCCGGCGGCGGCCAGGACGGCGGCGAGGTTCATCCGCAGCTGGCGGGCGTGCGCGCCGGGCTCGACGTCGAGGTGCTCCTCGGCGGCGGCGTGCTCGCCGCCGCCCAGCCCGGACGCGAGCGTGACCGCCGGGATGCCGCGGCTCATCGGGACGTTCGCGTCGGTGCTCTGCGTCGACAGGCGCGGCGTCCAGCCGTGCGCGGCGACCGCGTCGCGCGCGATCCGCACGAGCGGGTCGGACGCCTTCGTGACGCCGGACGGGCGGTCGCCGACCTTCACCGGCGTGACCTCGATGCGGCCGCTCTTCGTCGAGCGGGCCCGGTTCTCGTCGCGGGCCGCGCGGCGGACGATCCGCAGCAGGCGCCGCTCGAGGGCGTCGAGGTGCGCGCGCTCGAGCGAGCGCATGTCGACCTGCATCTCGGCCCGCGTCGGGATCGCGTTGACCGCGGTGCCGCCCTGGACGACGCCGACGTTCAACGTCGCCCCGCGGGGGACGCGCAGGCGGGCGAGGCGGGTCGTCGCGTCGGCGAGCGCGTAGACCGGGTTCACCGTCCCGAAGGCGAGGTAGCTGTGGCCGCCGGGGCCGGTGAACGTCACCCGGTAGCGCTTGCTGCCCAACCCGCGGTTGACGATCTCGGCCGGGTCGGTCCCGTCGAGGGCGATGAAGCGGGTGATGCGGTCGCGGTAGGGGCCGGCGCCGAGCAGGTGCTTGACGCCGCGCAGGTCGCCGAGGCCCTCCTCGCCGACGCTGCCGACGAAGAGCAGGTCGGCGTCGTGCGTGGCGCCCGCGGCGTCGAGCGCGCGGGCCAGGCCGAGCAGGACGGCGAGCCCGTGGCTGTCGTCGGCCAGGCCCGGGGCGAAGATCCGGTCGCCCTCGCGGCGGACGGTGAGGTCGGTGTCGAGCGGGAAGACCGTGTCGAGGTGGGCGACGACGGCCACCATGCCGCGGCCGCGGCCGGGGCGCACGGCGGTGACGTTGCCCTCGGCGTCGATCGCGACGTCGCGCAGGCCCTGGGCGCGGAGCATGTCGGCGAACGCCTGGGCCTTGCGCGCCTCCTGCCCGGTGGGCGCCGGGATCTGCTGGAGCGCGATCGCCTCCTCGACGATCCGCCCGCGGTCGGCGTCGAGGTGGGCGGCGGCGGCCTGGTAGGCCGGGCTGCGCATGACGCGCTCGACGTCGGTCTCGGCGGCGGCGGGCGGTGCGGCGACCGCGGCGACGGCGGCGGCCAGGCAGGCGGCGGCGACGGGCTGGACTCTCACGCGGGCGACCCTCCTCGGCCTTCCGTGCGACCAGGGAGCGGCGGACCGTACCAGAACGCGACTTGCGTTCGCGATTCGCTGCCGCCCGGCGCGGGGCGTACCGTTCTCGCGCCCCATGCCCCACCGCCACGTGCCCCAGCAGCGGCGCAGCCAGGAGCGCGTCGAGCGCATCGTCGACGCCGCGGCCGAGCTCGTCGCCGACCGCGGGGTCGCGGCGGCGAGCACGCGCGCGGTGGCCGAGCGGGCCGGCGTGTCGGTCGGCTCGCTGTACCGCTTCTTCGCCGACGCCGACGACGTCCTGCGCGCCGTCGCCGCGCGCCACGTCGACCGGCTCGCGCCGCCGCTGGCCGCGGCGGCGGCCGGCGGCGCCCACCGGACGTGGCGCGAGGCGCTCGGCGCGATCCTCGACGCGCTCGTCGGCTACGCGGCGGCCGAGCCCGCGTTCCGCGCGCTGTGGCTCGGGGACCGGCTGCCGGCCGACCTGCTCGACCCGGCCCGGCCGACCGCGGCCGTCGTCGCCGAGCGCCTGCGGCGGGCGGTGGAGCCGCTCGCGCCCGGGCGGGCCGACCCGCTCGCCTGGCGCGTCCTCGTCGAGGCGGCCGAGCCGGTCCTGCGCCTCGCCTTCCGCGACGACCCCGCCGGCCGCCCGGAGGTCGTCGCCGAGCTGCGGCGCCTGGCCGACGCCTACCTCGCGCCCGCCCTCGACCGCGCCGCGCTGAACTGAGACGAACGCGACTCACGTTCGCGTAGACTGCGCGAATAGCGTCAGAGGAGATCTCGGGGCGCTTCGCCGCCCTCCAGCAGCGGCTCGCGGCTACGGGGAGATGGTCGTCCGCGCGCACCAGAGCGGGGTCGCCACCTTCTTCGGAGCCGACCTTGCCAACGACCCCGCCGGGGTGGACCTCGGCCTCGTCGGCCTGCCGACCGACGTGGGCCTGCACAGCGGCCGGGGGCGCGCTACGGCCCGCGCGCGATCCGCGACGCGTCGCGGATGCTCCGCTACCAGTACGTGTCGACCGGGGTGATCCCGTTCGACCACGCCCGCGTCGCGGACCTCGGCGACCCGGACCTCGAGCTGTTCGGCCTGGAGACGATCGTCGGCCAGATCGAGGAGCACTACCGCGGCCTCCGCGCCGCCGGGGTCGTGCCGATCACCGCCGGCGGCGACCACAGCATCACGTACCCGATCCTCCGCGCGCTCGGGGACGGGCGGCCACTGGCGCTCGTCCACCTCGACGCTCACTACGACACCGCGCCGCCGATGCGCGGCAGCGCCGTCCACCACGGCGCGCCCGTCCTCAACGCGGTCAACGACGGCGTCGTCGACCCGGCCCGCTCGATCCAGGTCGGCATGCGCGACCCGTGGGCCGAGGTCGAGTCGATGTGCCACCCGGAGGGCCTGACGACGCTGACCACCGACGAGGTCGTCGCGCTCGGGCCGGCGGCCGTGGCCGAGCGCATCCGGGAGGTCGTCGGCTCGGGGCCCGTGTACGTCAGCTTCGACGTCGACGTCATCGACCCGACGATGGCGCCCGGGACCGGCACCCCGGTGCCCGGCGGCCTGCTCCCGCACGACGCGCTGACGATCCTGCGCGGGCTGCGCGGGCTCGACGTCGTCGGCGCCGACGTCGTCGAGACGTCGCCGCCGTGGGACCCGGCCGGGATGACCGCGCTCACGGCCGCGCAGGCGATGTTCGACCTGCTCTGCCTGGCCGCCGAGGCGCACGCGGCGCGACACGGCTAGCGGGGCGCCGCCCGCCAAAGAACGAGAAAGGCCCCCTCGGGGAGGGGGCCTTTCCGGAGTAGCGGGGGTGGGATTTGAACAGATATCCCCGACGCTGGCCTATCGGTTCGTCGAGGTGGTCCAGCTGCGACCGTAGCGGCCGCAGCGACGGCTACCCAGGATCCCGCCGTTACGTGCTTGCGCGGCTGCGTTCAGCAGGGGGCCAGCGCGATCCGGGTGTGCGGCGTTCGGCGACTCCCCCTTCTGGGCGGTGCCCGACCAGGGTCTAGCCCGCGGTCGGCTTGCGCGCGCGAATGATCGCCGAGCCGGCGTGCTCGTGGACCCGGTGGGTCTCGCGGATCTCGATGCCCGCGAAGCCGGCATCGGCGAGCGCCTGCTCAAACTCCGCCGCGGTCAGGGCGTCGGCGATGCAGCCCGTCCACTCGCGCATGTCGGCACGGGTCCCCTCGTCCATGTCGGGATCGGCGATCACGTCGGTGACGGCGAAGCGACCGCCCGGTCGCAGAACCCTGGCGGCCTCGCGGAGGACGCGGCGCTTGTCGGCGGACAGGTTGATCACGCAGTTCGAGATCACCACGTCGACGCTCTCGTCGGACAGAGGGATCTCCTCGATGTAGCCCTCGAGGAACTCGACGTTGTCGACGCCCGCTTGGCGCGCGTTCGTCCTCGCCAGCTCGAGCATCTCGTCGGTCATGTCGAGCCCGATCGCCTTTCCCGAGGGGCCCACGCGCCGCGCGGAGATCAGGGCGTCGGCGCCCGCCCCGGAGCCGAGGTCGAGCACCACCTCGCCCTCGTCGAGCTCTGCGACCGCCGTGGGGACGCCGCAGCCGAGCGATGCCTCGACGGCGGCCTCGGGCGCCGCTTCCCTGGCCTCGTCGGCGTACAGCTGGGCGCCGAAGACACCGGCGGCATCGGCAGGGCCGCAACCGGCCTCGGCGCCGCAGCAGCCACTCTCGCCCGCGGCGGACTTCGCCGCGGCGGCATAGCGCTCGCGCACGCTCTCGCGGATCTCGCTCAGCTCAGCCATGCGGACAGCTCCCCCAGGGCGTCGGGGATCACGTAGTAGTAGGCCCACAGCCCCTGACGCTCGGAGCCCACGATGCCGGCCTCGCGAAGCACCTTGAGGTGGTGAGAGACGGTCGGCTGGGAGAGCTCGAACAGGGGCACGAGCTCGCAGACACAGACCTTGCCGGCGTGCTTTCGCAGCACGTCGACGAGCTGCAGGCGCACCGGGTCGCCGAGCGCCTTGGCGATCTCGGCCATGCGTTCGGCCTGCTGGCGCTCGACGTCGGGGTAGACGACCGGCTCGCAGCAGCGCTCCCCCGCGGGGCGCTTCTGCTTCGGAGCCAGGTCCAGATCGACCGCCATCAATCTACGTATATCGATTGAAGTGATGCTTGTCAATGCTTAGACTCCGCGGCCATCCCGAATGGACCGCGTCGCCGTCATCACCGACATCCACGCGAACCTGCCGGCGCTCGAGGCCGCGCTGGCTCGGATCGATGAGCTTGGCATCGAGCGTGTCCTCTGCGGCGGCGACCTCGTAGGCTACGGCCCGCACCCGAACGAGGTCTGCCGGCTGGTCGAGGAGCGCGGCATCCCGACGATCTACGGCAACTACGACTACGCGATCGGCCGCGACCTCGAGGACTGCGGCTGCGCATACGTCGACCGCCACGACCGCGAGCTCGGCCAGCGCTCGGTCGAGTGGACGCTCGCGAACACCGATCGCCGCTCCAAGGACTTCATGCGCGCGCTTCCGTTCGACCTGCGCTTCGAGCTCGGCGGCGAGCGCGTGCGGCTCGTGCACGGCTCGCCGCGCAAGGTCAACGAGTACCTCTTCGAGGACAAGCCCGCGCGCACGTTCGAGCGGATCGCAGCCGGCGCCGACTGCGACGTGCTCATCTTCGGCCACACCCACAAGCCCTGGATCCGGGGATACGGCGGCGTCTTGTTCGTCAACTGCGGCTCGGTGGGGAAGCCGAAGGACGGTGACCCGCGCGCAGCCTTCGCGCTGCTCGAGGCGGGCGAGCACGGCGCGGTGCGCGCCTCGATCGAGCGGGTCGCCTACGACGCCGAGGCGGTCGCCCGCGAGGTCGCCGCCGCCGGGCTGCCCGGCGAGTACGCCGACAAGCTGGTCGCGGCGGCGTAGTGGACCGCTCGCTCGGCCTCTGGAGGCGCAGCGGCGCCGAGGCGATCGCCGCCTTCGCGCTCGTCTTTGGCGGCTGCGGCGCGATCGTGGCCGACGCCCGCTACGGCGGCGCGCTCGGCGCCGTCGGGATCGCACTGGCCTTCGGGCTCGTGATCATGGTGATGGTCTACGCCACCGGCCATCTCTCGGGCGCGCATATCAACCCGGCGGTGACGATCGCGTTCTGCCTGACGCGCCACTTTCCGGCCCGTGACGCGGTGGCCTACATCGGCGCCCAGCTCACCGGCGCTGCGGCGGGCGCGCTCTGCCTGCTTGCCGTCTGGCCCGACCAGCCGGCGCAGCTCGGCGCCACCGTCCCCGCCGTCGGCGCCGGGTCGGCGCTCGTCTACGAGGGGCTGCTGACCGCATTCCTGATGTTCGTGATCATGGCCGTCGCCACCGACACGCGCGCGGTCGGCGCCGCCGCGTCGATCGCGATCGGCGGCACGATCGGCCTCGACGCGCTCGCCGGCGGCCCCGTCACGGGCGCCTCGATGAACCCCGCGCGCTCGCTCGGCCCGGCGCTCGCCGCCGGGGAGTGGCAGCACGCTTGGATTTACGTGGCCGGGCCGATCCTCGGCGCGGCACTCGGGGCCCTCGCCTATCAGCTCGTGCGCGGCGAGCATGCCGCCACGCCCGTCCCCGAGCCCGACCGGACCGGCCCCGATGGCGAACGTCCTGTTCGTCTGCCTGCATAACCCCGGATCCACCGGGCCGGTAGGGCGGTTCCGTCCGGTCTGCAACGAAGAATGACCTCCTGAGCAGGGCTTTTGCGGCTGTGTCGGGCAGCCGGGGCCT
>JADGIB010000193.1 GCA_019683665.1 Solirubrobacteraceae bacterium | reverse complement strand
ACCCCGACCCGCGCCGCCGCGTCGCCCGGCGCATCCTCCAGCGGCTGGCCGGGATGGGGAAGTGGGGCGGCTACCACACGGACTTCAGCCACCTGGCGCGCGGCTTCCACGGCAACGACAAGCAGCTCGCCGAGGAGGTCGGGGAGCGGCTGCTCGACGCGGGCATCCTGCTCGAGAAGCCGAGCGTCGGCCAGCGCCACGTCTTCCTCAACCCGCGGCGGGCCGCCGACGTCTACGCGCTCGTCGACGACGGCGTCGTGCCCGACGACCTGAACCTGACGTGAGCGTCATCCACTAGCCTTCCGGACAGGGTCCCGTGAACGCTCGCGACTCCCTCTCCCGGAAGGTCTTCACGGCCAGGACGCTCGTCGAGCGCGGCGTGTTCCGCCCGGCGCGCCCCGACCGGCTCGTCCGCACCGTCCTGGCCCTGCGGCGCTGGGGGCCGACCGCCGCGGCCGGCTACGAGACGTCGGCGATCCGCTACCCGGACCGCGCCGCCGTCGTCGACGAGCTGGGGTCGCTGTCGTTCGCCGAGGTCCACCGGCGCACGAACGCGCTCGCGCACGCGCTCGCCGACCGGGGCGTGGGGGAGGGCGACCACGTCGCCGTCCTCTGCCGCAACCACCGCGGGATGATCGACGTGACCGTCGCCTGCTCGAAGCTCGGCGCCCACGCCCTCTACCTGAACACGATGTTCTCGGGCCCGCAGATCAGGGACGTCTGCGACCGCCACGAGCCGAAGGCGATCGTCTACGACGAGGAGTTCGCCGACGTCGTCGCGCCCGCCCGCGAGGGCCGCCTGGGCGTCGTCGCCTGGACCGAGGGGGAGGCGGCCCCCGGCGACGAGCGCCTCGAGGACCTCGTCGCCGCCGGCGATCCCGCCGCCGTCCGCCCGTCCGCCCGGAAGGGGCGCGTCACGATCCTCACCTCCGGGACGACCGGCAGCCCGAAGGGCGCCGACCGCCGCCAGCCCGAGTCGCTGGAGCCGGTGGCCGCGCTCCTGGACCGGATCCCGTACCGGGCGCTGGAGCCGGTCCACGTCGCCGCCCCGATGTTCCACTCGTGGGGCTACGCGAACTGGATGCTCGCGATCAGCCTCTCGTCGACGGTCGTCCTGCGCCGCCGCTTCGACCCGGAGGCGTGCCTGGCCGCCGTCGCGCGCCACCGCTGCACCGGGCTCGTCGTCGTCCCGGTCATGCTCCAGCGGATCCTCGAGCTCGGCCCCGAGGCCCTCGACCGCCACGACACGAGCAGCCTGCGGGTCATCGCCGCCAGCGGCTCGGCGCTGCCCGGGGAGCTGGCGCTGCGGGTCATGGACCGCTTCGGCGACGTCCTCTACAACCTCTACGGGTCGACCGAGGTCGCGTGGGCGACGATCGCCACGCCGCAGGACCTCCGCGCCGCGCCCGGCACCGCCGGCCGCCCGCCGCGCGGCACCGTCGTCAGGCTGTTCGACGAGGAGGGCCGCGAGGTGCCGCCGGGCCGCACCGGGCGGATCTTCGTCGGCAACGAGATGGCGATGGAGGGCTACACCGGCGGCGGCCACAAGCAGAGCATCGGCGGCCTGCTGTCGTCGGGCGACGTCGGCCACGTCGACGCCGGCGGGCGCCTGTTCATCGACGGGCGCGACGACGAGATGATCGTCTCCGGCGGCGAGAACGTCTTCCCGCGCGAGGTCGAGGACTGCCTGGCCGACCACGAGGCGGTCGAGGAGGTCGCCGTCGTCGGGGTCGAGGACGAGCGGTTCGGGCAGCGCCTGCGGGCGTTCGTCGTCCTGCGCCGCGACGTCGACCCCGACGTCCTGAAGGCGCACGTGCGGGCGAACCTGGCCGCCTACAAGGTGCCGCGCGACGTCGTCGTCCTCGACGAGCTGCCGCGCAACGCGACCGGCAAGGTCCTCAAGCGCGTCCTGGCCGCCTCCTGACGCGCCTGCGGGCAGCCGGCGGAGCTACGCTGGGGAGGTGGCCATGCGTGCCGACACCATCGACCTCGCGCGCCTGGCGCTGAAGTCCGGCGAGGGTCGCCGGATGGCGGACCTCGCCGTCTCGCTCGAGGACCTCCAGCTCGGCGGCGAGCGCTACGCGACCCCGGCCAGCGTCTCCGCGGTCCTCGACCTGTCGCGGATGAGCGGCGGCGGCTGGGCGCTGCGCCTGCGCTTCTCGACCGCGATCAGCGGGCCGTGCATGCGCTGCCTGGCCGACGCGGCCCCGGAGATCGCCGTCGACGCCCGCGAGGTCCACGAGCACGGCTCCGACGACCCGGAGCTCGTCAGCCCGTACGTGTCGGACCTCGACGTGCTCGACCTCGCCGCCTGGGCCCGCGACGCGCTCGCGCTCGCGCTGCCCCGCCAGGTCCTGTGCCGGCCCGACTGCGCCGGCCTGTGCCCGGTCTGCGGGGAGGACCTCAACACCGCCGGGCCGGGCCACCGCCACGAGCGGCCGCCCGACCCGCGCTGGGCGGCGCTGCGCGAGCTGAAGCTCGACTGACCGCGCGCCCGCGGACCGCTACAGGTACGGGCCGCTGGGCACGTACGGCGCGAGCGTCCCGAGCCGGCCGCCGGTGAAGACCGGCCCGTCGGGCGACAGCGCCAGGCCGGCGTCGAGGACGGTGCGGACCGCCCAGTCCTGCCCGGCGGCGAGGAAGTCGACGGCGACGGTCGCGCCCGGCGCGGCGGCGGCCAGGCACGCCCACAGGAGGTCGACGGCGGCCGCCTCGTCGCGGGCGGCCAGGAGCCTGACCGCGCGCTCGTCGTGGACGGCGAACCCGCGGTCGCCGTGGAGCAGGAGCCGCCCGCCGGCGTCGAGCATCGCGGGGAGGTCGGCCACGTGGGCGGCGCCGCGCACGTGGCGGGAGACCGGCGCGGTCCGCTCGACGTCCTCGCTGGCGCGCACGGCGCCCGACGGCGCCGGCAGCCGCGAGCGGTCGACGATCCCGCCGGCGGCCACGCACGGCCGCACCGCGAGCCCGAGCCGGGCGTAGCGGCGCATCGCCTTCGGGTCGGTCGAGGAGAGGACGATCCGCCCGCGCGCGCCCTCGCCGTAGGCCCACGCGCGCTCGAGCAGCCGCCGGCCGATCCCGCGCGACTGGACGTCGGGCCGCACCGCCAGCAGCGACAGGCCCCACACGCCCTCGCGGCGGATCGCCAGCGCGACCCCGCACACCTCGCCGGCCTCGTCGAGGGCGACCCAGGCGCCCTCCGGGTCGGTGGCCAGCAGGTGGGCCTGGCGGGCCTCGCCGCGGCGCACGTCCTCGGCCGACGCCGCCTCGCCGGGGGCCGAGAACACGGTCCGGGCGAGGCCGGCGGTGACCGGGACGTCCTCGGGCGTCATGGCGCGGATGTCCACCTCGCCAGCGTACGCGTGCGCGAAGGCGCTACCCTGCGTCGCCCATGGCCGTCCCCAAGCAGAAGCAGTCGCACGCCCGCACCGCGAAGCGGCGCGCGCAGCACAAGATCGGCGCGCCGGCGATCAACGCGTGCCCGACCTGCCACAGCCCGCGGCGCCCGCATCGCGTGTGCCCGGTCTGCGGCTCCTACGCCGGGCGCGAGGTCGTGCACGTGCACGACCACGAGCACGACCACAGCCACTGAGGCCCGCGGTGGCGACCGTCGCGGTCGACGCCAACGGCGCTGACCTGGGCCCCCGCGAGGTCGCGGAGGGCGCGATGCTCGCCGCCCGCGCGGGCGTGCGCGTCATCCTGTTCGGCCCCGCCGACCGCATCGGCGAGGTCGGCGACGGCGTCACGGTCGTCGACGCCCCCGTGTCGATCGCCAAGGCGCCCGAGCCCGCCTCCGCGGCCCGCTCGACGCCCGACGCCTCGATCGTCCGGGCCGCCCGCGCCGTCGCCGACGGCGAGGCCGACGCGCTCGTCAGCGCCGGCTCGACCGGGGCCGCGCTGGCCGCCGGCCTGTTCAACATCAAGCGCGCGAAGGGCATCCACCGGCCGGCGCTCGCGATCGCGCTGCCGATGCCCGAGCACCCGGTGACGCTGCTCGACGTCGGCGCCAACGCCGACGTGCGCCCCGAGCACCTCGTCCAGTTCGCGTTCATGGGCGCCGCGCTCGCGACGATGCGCCAGGGCCTGGAGCGCCCGCGCGTCGCGCTGCTGTCCAACGGCGAGGAGCCGACCCGCGGCAACGAGCTCGTCCTCGAGGCCCACCGGCTGCTGGCCGAGCGCGCCGCCGGCTCGCCCGCGCTCGAGTTCGTCGGCAACGTCGAGGGGACCCAGCTGCCGACCGGCGCCGCCGACGTCATCGTCGCCGACGGCTTCACCGGCAACGTCGCCCTGAAGCTCATCGAGGGCGTCTCCCAGCGCCTGCTCGCCGTCATCCGCGACCACGCGACCGCGACGGCCCGCGGCCGCGTCGGCGGGCTGCTGCTGCGCCCGTCGCTGCGCGGCCTGCGCGACGAGATCGACCCGGAGGCGCAGGGCGGGGCCTACCTGCTCGGGCTGCGCAAGCTCGGCGTCGTCCCGCACGGGCGCTTCACCCGCGTCGGCTTCGCGAACGCGATCCGGGCCGCGGCGCGCGGCGTCGAGGAGGACGTCGTCGGGCGGACGCTCGCGGCGATGGACGCGGCCGGCGCGCTGCGGCGGCCCCCGTCCGACAGCGTCGCTACCGTCCCGGAGTGATGACCCGCGAGGACGTCTTCCAGGCCATCCGCGCCCATCTCGCCGACGAGCTCGACGTGGATCCGGCGCGCATCGTGCCCGAGACCCGGTTCCGGGAGGATCTCGAGGCCGACTCCCTCGACCTGTACACGCTCGTGCAGGAGCTCGAGGACTCCTACGGCGTGCGCATCTCCGACGAGGATGCGGCGAAGATCCTCACCGTGGGTCAGGCGGTGGACTTCGTGATCGCACACGGCGTCGGGGCATAGTGGACAAGCTGCGCGCGCTGCTCGACGAGCTGCCCGAGGAGCTCTACCGCCAGGTGTTCACCCACGCCTCGTGGTCGGAGCGGCGGTCGGACTCCTATTCCCGTCTGGCCTTCCTGGGAGACTCGGTCCTCGGGCTCGCCGTGACCTCCCACCTCTACCCCCGTCTCGAGGCGGAGCGCTTCGGCGCCGGCCGTCTCACCAAGATCCGCGCGCAGGCGGTCTCCGGCCCGTCGTGCGTGGCCGTGGCCGAGCGCCTGGGCATCCCCGAGCGCCTGCAGGCGGCCGCCCCCGAGGGCGCCGGCCCCGGGGCGGCGTCGGCGATCGCGACCGACCGCGTCCTCGCCTCGGTGACCGAGGCCGTCATCGGCGCCTGCTTCCTGCACGTGGGCTACGACCGCACCGCCGAGGCGGTCGTCGAGGCCTTCCAGCCCGAGCTGGCGCAGGCGCTCGAGCACCCCGTCGACTTCAAGTCCACGCTGCAGGAGCGCCTGGCGCGCACGGGCGACGTCGTCGAGTACCGCGTCACGGCCGAGCTCGGCCCGCCGCACGAGCGGACGTTCGAGGTCGAGGCGACGGTCGGCGGGCGCGTCGTCGGGCGCGGCTCGGGCCGCTCGAAGAAGGCCGCCGAGCAGGCGGCCGCGCGGGCCGCGCTCGAGGCCGAGGCCGCCGAGGAGGGCTGATGCACCTCAAGTCGCTGACGATGAAGGGGTTCAAGTCGTTCCCCGATCGCACGCGCCTGGAGTTCGGGCCCGGCGTGTCGGTCATCGTCGGCCCCAACGGCTCGGGCAAGTCGAACGTCACCGACGCGGTCCTGTGGGCGCTGGGCGAGCAGTCGCCGGTCGCCGTCCGCGGCGCGACGATGCAGGACGTCATCTTCGGCGGCGGGCGCGGCGTGCAGGCCCGCTCGTCGGCCGAGGTCGAGATCGTCCTCGACAACGGCGACGGCACCGAGCAGCTCCCGTTCAGCGAGATCTCGATCATGCGCCGCCTCGACCGCAACGGCGAGGGCGAGTACCGGCTCAACGGGGCGAAGTGCCGCCTCGTCGACGTGCTCGAGGTCCTGTCCGACACCGGCCTGGGCAAGGAGATGCACTCGGTCGTCTCCCAGGGCCGCATCGAGGCGATCGTCACCTCCAAGCCGAAGGACCGCCGCCTGCTCATCGAGGAGGCGGCCGGGCTCGGCAAGCACCGCAAGCGCCGCCGTCGCGCCCAGCTGAAGCTCGAGCGCACGCAGGACAACCTCGACCGCGCCCTCGACGTCGAGCGCGAGGCGCGCACGCGGCTGCGCCCGCTCAAGCGCCAGGCCGAGGCGGCCGAGCTGCACGAGCGCCTCGAGCGCCAGGCGACCGAGGCGCGCTGGGAGCTGGCCCGCGACGCGGTCCGCGCCCGCCGCGCCGACCTCGTCGAGGCCGAGGCGGCCGCGCAGGCGGCGAAGGCCGCGCGCGCGGAGGCCGAGCAGCGCCTGGCCGACGTCGCCCGCCGCCGCGAGGAGGCCGAGGAGGCGCTCGCCGCCCGCACCGAGCAGCGCGAGGCGCTCGCCGGGCGCGTGTACGCGGCGCGCGGCGCCCGCGACAGGATCGAGCTGCGCCTGGAGCGCGCCCAGGAGATGGTCGCGTCGCTGACCGAGCGCGTCGAGCGGCGCGCCGCCCAGATCGCCGCGCTCGAGGCCGAGGCGGCCGAGGACGCCCCCGACGAGGAGGGTCGCGAGCGGATCGCCCAGCTCGAGGCCGAGCTCGAGCGGCTCGACCGCGAGCACGAGGAGGAGCTGAAGCGCGAGCTGGCCGCGCTCGAGCAGGAGCGCGCCGCCGCGCAGGCCCGGGCCGAGGAGCTGCAGGAGGCCGTCACGGCGGCGAAGGCCGCGCTGGCCGAGGCCGACGCCGCCGCCGAGGCGGCCCGCCGCGAGCGCCGCGAGGCCGAGAAGGCGGTCGAGGCGGCCCGCCGCGAGGCCGCGAAGGTCGGCGCCGAGCTCGCCGCCGCCAACCAGTTCCTGCGCTCGCACGCGGGCGCGCCGGGCGGGGCGCGGGCGCTGTCGGCCGAGCTGCAGGTGGCCGACGGCTACGAGCTCGCGCTCGCCGCCGCCCTCGACGGGCGGCTCGGCGCCGCGCTCGTCGACGACCTCGACGCGGGCGCGTCGCTGCTGGACCGCGCCGGCCGCGACGGGGCGCGGGCGCTCGTCCTCGAGGCCGAGGGCGGGCC
>JADGIB010000192.1 GCA_019683665.1 Solirubrobacteraceae bacterium | reverse complement strand
CACCGGCGCCCCCCGGGCGCGCGCCGGGGGGGGGGCGACCGCCGCCGCCCCCGCCCCGCCCTGGAGCGCGACCCGCGGGTAGGCGTCGAAGCCGGCCAGCCCGCCCGCCTGCGCGCCGGCGGCCAGGGCCGCGACCGCGGCGGCCGAGAGCGCGAACGCGAGGTCGTGGCGCGACCACGGCGCCCGCGCGCGGGCGGGCGCGGCCGCGCGCCCGTAGCCGCGCAGCTCGAGCGCGGCGGCGACGTCCCCGGCCCGGTCGAGCGCGCTCGCGGTCACCGCCCGCACGATCGCCAGGCGCGACGCCGGCGGGCCCGGGCGGCAGCGCTGCCCCTCGGCCAGGCGGCGGGCGTCGGCGGCGAGCACCCCGACGAGCCGGGTCGTCAGCGACGCGGTCAGCGCCGAGCGGAACCCGAAGCGGCGGAACAGGCGCAGGACGGCGTCGGGGTCGACGGCGGAGAAGTAGAGGGCCGAGCAGGCGACGATCGCCAGCGCCCGCAGGCCGGTGACCGCGCCATAGGCGATCGCCTCGGCGGTGACGTCGAGCTGCGGGACCGGCCCCACCCCGCCGAGGCGCGCGACGACGGTCAGCCCCTCGCGGCTGATGAGCGGGTTGACGAGCATGAAGAGGACGGCGATCGGGACGCCGACGAGGAGCGTGAAGCGCCCGACCTCGCGGCCCACCCCGGCGGCGGCCGCGGCGGCGAGCGCGGTGAGCAGGACGGCGGCGAGGACGAGCGGGTGCCAGGAGACGAGCGCGGCGGCCCCGAGCGCGGCGCACCAGGCCAAGGCGACCGACGCGCGCGCCGCGTGCAGCGGGCTCGCCCGGCGCCGGTAGGTCATCGCCCGCCCCGGTCCTCCACCACCGGCAGCGGGATGCCGACGTCGTCGGCGACCGCCAGCGCGTAGCGGCCGCCGAGGGCGCCCTCCTCCAGGGCACGGACCGCCGCCTTCACGCCCTCCTGGTCGGTGCCGGTGACGAACCACGTCGGCGGCTGGTCCTCCCAGCGGGTGGCGGCGATGAGGCCGCTGCCGGGGCCGAGCGTGCGCGCGACCTCGCCGCGGGCGTCGAGGAGCTGCAGCTCGGTGCCGTCGTCGGAGAAGCGGACGAACACGCCGGACGCCTGCGGGCCGTCGTCGATGAGGCGGCCGGCGCGGTCGAAGCGCAGGTCCTGCCACGGCCCGACGAGGACGCGCAGGTTCTCGTCCCCGCCCTCGGTGGCGACGAGCGACTTCGCGGCGACGACGCCGGCGTCGCCGAGGCGGCGGGCCACGTCGCCGCACGGGCCGAGGTCCTCCTGCCCGGGCACGCACTCGACCCGGGTCGTCCAGCGCTTGCCGTTGAGGCCGTGGACGAACGGCTCGGGGTAGGCGCCGACGACCGCGGGCACGCGCGGCGCGGTGCCCCAGTCGCGGAAGTCCCACCAGATGCGGTCGCCGCCGTGGACCGGCGACGACGCCGAGCCACGGTCGGCCTCCACCCCGTTGACGTAGTAGAACCAGTCGACCGGGCGGCCGTCCTCGCGCCCGCCCGCGATCCCGTCGACGGCCTGCACGAAGCCGCCGCCGTAGCGGGTCTCGACCTCGAAGTTGCGCTGCAGCAGGCGCATGATCGTCTCCGAGCCCTCGACCGGGCCCGGCCCGAACGATCCCAGGGTCCGCGCCCCGAAGTCGCGGGTGACGAGCAGCGAGACGTCGTCGTCGCCCTGCCCTCCCCCGAGGCCGCAGCCGGAGAGCGCGACCGCGAGCGCGGCCAGGAGAGCGAGCAGGCGCAGACGAGACATCGGGGATCGAGGCTACTGCCGCCGCCGGTCCGGGCATCGCGGCGGCCCGCGCGCCGCCTGGGCGGCCGCGCGGTGTACGGTGCACCTGGGCGATGACCGTCAACCTGACGCGCATCTACACGAGGCTCGGCGACGGGGGCGAGACGCACCTGGGCGACATGAGCCGGGTGCCCAAGACGCACCCGCGCATCGAGGCCTACGGCGCGATCGACGAGCTGAACGCGCAGCTCGGCCTCGCCCTCGCCGTCGGCGGCCTGCCCGAGGCGCACGCGGCGTGGCTGCGGCGCATCCAGAACGACCTGTTCGACTGCGGCGCCGACCTGTCGGTGCCCGAGGACCCGTCGTCGGAGCGCGAGCGGCTGCGCGTGCTCCCCGAGCAGACCGCGTGGCTGGAGGCCCGCTGCGACGAGGTCAACGCGACGCTGAAGCCGCTGCGGTCGTTCGTGCTGCCCGGCGGCTCCCCCGCCGCCGCCCACCTGCACGTGTGCCGCACGGTGTGCCGGCGGGCCGAGCGGCGCGCGATCCTCGTCGAGGGGGCCAACCCGGAGGTCGTGCGCTACCTCAACCGCCTCTCGGACCTGCTGTTCATCCTCAGCCGGGCCGCGAACGCGGGCGGCGAGGAGCCCCTCTGGCAGCCCGGCCGCTACCGGTAGTAGCGTCCCGGCCGCTATGGACTTCCCGCTGACGCATCGCAACGACGGGACGGCCGCGGAGGGGGCGCGATGATCGCCTCGATCGTCGTGCGCGGCCTGGCGCTCGTCGCCTTCGTCGCCTTCGGGATCGCGTGGATGGCCGATCGCGACCACGCGGTCGGCGTCCTGTGGGCGTGCTCGTTCGCCGTCGCGGCGCTCGTCACGCTCTGGTACGCGCTCAGCGACGAGGCGCGCGCCGGCCTGTCGCAGCTCGCCGACATGATCCCCTGGCCGTCGAAGGACCCGCGCGACTACCTCTGACCGGGCGGCGCCGTGGCGCCGGGCATCCACGCGTGCAGCGGCGCCGGCCGCCCGATCGCGTACCCCTGCGCGAGGTCGACGCCGAGGGTGCGCAGGAGCTCGAGCGTCGTGGGCGCGTCGACGTACTCGGCGATCGTCCGCTTCCCCAGGCCGCGGGCGACCTGCACGAGGCTGGAGACGATGACGCGGTCGTCGTGGCTGCCGGCCAGGTGGCGCACGAACTCGCCGTCGATCTTCAGGAAGTCGAACGGCAGGTGCTTGAGGTAGATGAACGAGCCGAACCCGGCGCCGAAGTCGTCGAGGGCGAAGCGGCAGCCGAGCGCGCCGAGGCGCTCGGCGAACACGCGCGCCTGCGCGATGTTCGAGACCGCGGCCGTCTCGGTCACCTCGAAGATGAGCGCGCGCGGGTCGACGCCGGCCTCGCGCAGCTCGTGCTCGATCGTCTCCAGCAGCAGGTCCGAGCCGATCGAGCTGCCTGAGAGGTTGACCTCGAGCACGAGCCCGGCGTCGCGGTGCTCGGCCAGCGTGCGGATCGCCCGCCGCACGACCCAGGCGTCGATCTCGCCGACGAGGCCGTAGCGCTCGGCGGTCGGCAGGAAGCTGCGCGGCCCGACGAGCTGCCCCTCGGGGCCGATCAGGCGCAGCAGCAGCTCGTAGTGGACGACCTCGCCGGAGCGCAGGTCGAGGATCGGCTGGGCCACGAGCGTGAAGCGGTCCTCGTCGAGCGCGTGGCGGATGCGGTCCATCCAGGCCAGGCGCGCCCGCGTCTGCGAGCCGGAGCGCTCGCCGGGGACGTGGACGGCGTAGCGGTCGCGGCCGGCCTCCTTGGCGTCGTACATCGCCAGGTCGGCGTTCGCCAGCAGCTGCTCGCCCCGCTCGGTGTCGGCGGTGAAGAGCGCGACGCCGATGCTGACCGTCGTCGCCCAGGCGCTGCCGCCGATCGTCTGGCGGCGGTCGCGGATCGTCCGCACGAGCTTGTCGGCGACGGCCGCGGCCTGGGCGCGGTCGGCGCGCGGCAGGAGGATGGCGAACTCGTCGCCGCCGAGGCGGGCGACGCGGTCGGTCTCGCGGACCGACTCGCGCAGGATGTCGGCGACCGAGAGGATGAGCGCGTCGCCGGCGTGGTGGCCGAGCGTGTCGTTGACGGCCTTGAAGTGGTCGAGGTCGAGCATGAGCAGCGCGCCCTCCTCGCCGTAGCGCTTGACGTGCGCGAGGTGGGCGTCGACGGCCCGCTCGAACGTGCGGCGGTTGTCGAGGCCGGTGAGCGGGTCGTGGTCGGCGAGGTGGCGCAGCTGCTGCTCGAAGCGGCGCTGGTCGGTGACGTCGAGGATCTGCGCGAGCAGGAGGCGGCGGCCGCCCCCGCCGGCGCCGAGCGCGGTCGCGTGCAGGGCGATCCACAGCTCGCGGCCGTCGGCGTGCCGGGCGCGCGACTCGAAGCTGCAGCGCATCGTGCGGCCGTCGAGGAGGTCGGCGAGCTGCTCGCGCTGGCCGTCGGCGTCGTCGGGATGGGCGAAGTCGGGCAGCTCGTGGCCGATGAGCTCCGGCTCGGGGCGGCCGAGGATCCGGCACAGCTCCTCGTTGACCTCGACGAGGTGGCCGGCGGCGTCGAGCAGGGCCATGCCGACGGGCGCGTCCTCGAACGCGCGGCGGAAGCGCTCCTCGGCCGAGCTGCGCGCCCGCTCGGCCTCGGCGCGGGCGCTCACGTCGAGGCCGACGAGGAGGATCCGGCCGATGTCGGGGACGGGCACCGCCTGCATCCACAGCGTCCGGCCGCTGTGGCGGTCGCGGTAGTCGAAGCTGACGTGGCGGCCCTCGCGGGCGGCGACGAGCGCGTCGCGGATCGGCGCGGTCGCGGGCTGGGCGTCGGCGATGTCGAACGAGGTCAGGCCGATGATCTCCTCGGTCCGCAGGCCCATGAGCTCGAGCAGCCCGCCGCTGGCGTCGACGACCCGCAGGTCCATGTCGTGGGAGATGACGTAGAGCTCCTCGAGGTGGTTGACGAGCGCCTCGGTCGAGGAGGCGATCGCGTTGCGCTCGCGCTCGCGCAGGTCGGCGAGCTCGCGCACGGCGGTCGTGGAGCGGACGACCTGGCGGGTGAGCAGCGTGACGAGCACGGTCACCGTCAGCCCGACGATGAGCGCCCCCCAGCCGAGGCCGAAGCCGTTGCGGTCGGCGTCGGCGCTGACGCGGAAGGCCCAGTGCTGGCCGCCGACGTTCAGCCGCCGCACGTCGGCGTCGGCGCCGGGCTCGCCGATCGCGACGACGGTCCGCCCGGCCGCGGTGATCGTCAGCTCGGTGCCGGCCGGGACGGTCCGCAGCAGCGACTGGTAGAGGTCGTTGAAGCGGAAGACGCCGAACGCGTAGCCGGTGAGCGCGCGGGTGCGCTGCTCGGCGGTGTCGATCGGGGCGCCGGGCGCGTAGGCGGGCGCGTAGAGGACGAGGCTGTCGGCCGAGCCGCCGGGGAGCCCGAGCGGCTCGCTGACGTGGATGTGGCCGCTCGCGGCGGCGCGGGCGAGCACGTCGGCCTGGCCCGGGAAGCCGAGGACGTCGAAGCCGAGCGCGCGCTGGGCGGCCTGCGGCTCGATGTACGTGATCGGCAGGTAGCGGCCGCGGCGCGGCGCGAGCCGGGGCCGGCCGCCGTCGTACCAGCGGATCGGCCGGCCGAGCCACTGCTCGAAGCGGCGGCGGTCGGCGCCGCTGACGATCTCGATCCAGCCCAGGCCCGAGGCCGGCCGCCCGACGAGCAGCGGCTCGGTGAAGATCGCGAACTCGTCCTGGGTGACGCTCTCGCTGGCGCGGAACAGGCTGCGCAGGCTCGTCACCCGGTTCTCCAGCGAGGCGACGAGCGTCGCCGTCGCGTTCACGGCCTGGGTGGCGGCCGTCCGCTGCAGCCGCTCGCCGGCCCGGCGGTCGTCGGCGAACCCGGCCAGCGCGAGCAGGACGGTCACCACGAGGAGGACCGAACCGACGAGGTAGGGCAGCCAGCGCCGGGACAGCCAGGTCAGCACCGGACAAGGATCGGCATCCGGACCGCGCGGCTTGACCGCGCGGCCCGCGGAGGCCGCCGCCGCGATCCTGGCGCGTCGCCGCTCGGCTCCGCAGCGGGCGCCTCGGCCGGTCCGGGGGCGATGCAAGATCGCTTGCAGGGCGTCGCGGCGCGGGCCCCGACATGCGAAGACCCCCGTCGGGCGGGGGTCCTGGAGGAGTACCGCTACCGGGATTCGAACCCGGGTTTCCGCCGTGAGAGGGCGGCGTCCTAGTCCCCTAGACGATAGCGGCGCGGAACCGGGGCGTCAGAGTAGCAACGTCTGCGCGAGAGGGTCGTCTCGCCTCATCTCGCGCCCCGCAGCGCGGCCGCGAACGCCGCCGCGATGCGCCCGTAGCCGGTCGCGTTCGGGTGGATGTTCGGCCCGGCGGGCGGGCCGGCGCACATCCACGTCCAGGCGCAGATCGCGACGACGGCGACCGGCGCGGCGCCGCCGCCCGGGACGGTCGTCGTCCGGGCGAGCGGGACGTCGCTGCGCATCGCGCGGTCGACCCGCGCGACCGCGATCCCGTGGCGCTCGAGGGCCGGGGCGATCGCGGTGCAGTTGATCTCGTCGGAGAGGTCCTGGGCGGCGGCCGCGACGGCCTGGCCGGACGGCCCGTCGAGCCACGTCGCCAGGTACGGGTTGTAGAGCGTGCCGCCGGCGATCCGCGTGCGCGGGGACGCGGCCGCCCGCAGCCGGCGGGCGATCTCCGGCAGGGCGCCGGTGATCTGCTGCGTGCCCCGCTCGACGCACGGCAGGTCGATCGCGCCGCCGCTCGCGCACCCGTCGAGGTCGTTGCTGCCGATGTCGACCGTCACGTAGGCGACCCGGGCGCCGTGGCGGCGCAGGAACCGCTCGGCCCAGGCGAGCTGGGAGGTGGCCGGCGAGTCGTCGGCGTAGGGCAGCCGTCGCGGCGGCGTGCAGCCGGGCACCGGGTGGAGCCCGGGGCCGCCGTTGACGAACGAGCCGGTCGTCGCCCCGCCGCAGCCGGCGCGGACGAGGCGCAGGCCGGGCGTGGGGGGGGGGCGGGCGCGGGGCCCCCCCGGGGGGGGGGGGGGGGGCCGGGGGGGGGGGGGGGGGCCGCGCGGGCGCGCGACGAGCTGGTCGGCGTAGCCCTGCCGGGTGTTCGCGGTCGCGGACGCGTGGCCGGGGCTCGCGGCCGGGCCGGGCTGGACCCCGACGGCGAGCGAGTCGCCCAGCGCGAGGTAGTAGCGCGGCGCGACCGTCGCGCCGGCCGCGAGGGCGGCGGCGGCGAGGAGCGCCGCGCCGAGGCCCGCGCACCAGAGCCGGGGTCGCATGGCGCGACCCTACCGGCGCGGCGGCGCCCCGGGGGGGCGGTGGGGTTTTAACATGT
>JADGIB010000191.1 GCA_019683665.1 Solirubrobacteraceae bacterium | reverse complement strand
CCTAGGCGGCGACCGCGACCGGCCGCTCGGCCTCGCCCTCCGGGGCGACCTGCGCCTTCGGCGGCCTGACGAACAGGGCGGCCAGGATCGCGCCGGCCAGCGCGAACCCCGCGCCGACGAGGAACGCGAGCTGGAAGCCCTCGGTCGCGGCGACCGGCGGCGCGGTCCCGTCGGCGAGGAGGCTCGCCGTGCGGTCGGTCGCCAGCGTCGCCAGCACCGCCAGGCCGACGGCGCCGCCGACCTGCTGGGAGGTGTTGATGAGCCCGGAGGCCAGGCCCGCCTCGTGCGGCGCGACGCCCGCGGTCGCCGCGAGCGTGCCCGACACGAAGAACATGCCGAGCCCGACGGCGACGACGATCGACGGGAACAGGACGTCGGCCAGGTAGCTCCCGTCGGCCGACACCCGCGAGAACCAGGCCAGGCCGATCGCGGCGAGCACGAGCCCGAGCGTCAGCACCGGCCGCACGCCGACCTTCGTCACCAGCGACGAGGTGAGGCCCGCCGTCAGGAAGATCGTCACCGCCAGCGGCAGGTACTGGAAGCCGGTCCGCATCGCCGACGCCCCGAGGACGTCCTGCATGTAGAGCGAGAGGAAGAAGAACATGCCGAACAGCGCGGCGACGCCGAGGATCGCCGTGACGTTGGCCCCGGCGCGGGTCGCCGAGCGCAGGATGCCCAGGCGGATGATCGGGTCGCGCGCGGTCGTCTCGCGGACCACGAACGCGACGAGCAGCAGCGCCGCGCCGGCGAAGCCGAGCAGCGTCCGCGTCGCGCCCCAGCCGTGCTCGGTCGTGTTCACGAGCGTGAAGATGAGCAGCGCCAGGCCGGCGGTGATCGTCACCGCGCCGGCGACGTCGTAGCTGCGCCGCTCGCCCTCGGCCCGCGACTCGGCCACGAGCACCGGGGTGAAGAACAGGATCGCCGCCGCGATCGGGACGTTGATGAAGAACACCCACTCCCAGCCGAGCGCGTCGGTCAGCACGCCGCCCAGCAGCGAGCCGACCGCGCCGCCGGCGCCGGCGACCGCGCCCCAGACGCCGAGCGCCCGGTTGCGCTCGCTGCCCTCGGCGAACGTCGTCGTGACGATCGACAGCGCGGCGGGGGAGACGATCGCCGCGCCGAGGCCCTGCACGGCGCGCGCGGCGATGAGCATCGCCTCCGACTGCGCGAACCCCGCGGCCAGCGAGGCGGCCGCGAAGAGCGAGATGCCGGTCATGAAGACGGCGCGGCGCCCGAGCAGGTCGGCGGCCCGGCCGCCGAGCATGAGGAACCCGCCGAACGTCAGCGCGTACGCGTTGACGACCCACTGGAGGTTCGCGGCCGAGAAGTCGAGGTCGCGCTGGATGTAGGGCAGGGCGACGTTCGTGACCGTCGCGTCCAGCACGACGAGGAACTGCGCGCCCGCCAGCAGGACCAGCGCCAGCCAGCGCCGGTCGCTCGTGTTCGTGGCCCGTGTCACTTTGCACTCCCGATGGTTAGCCCGTCCAATGCTTGAAGGCATCAAGCTTTGCAGACCGGGGGATCGATGGTCAACCCCCGGATCGCGGGATCGCCGACGCCACCCGTCTGACGGGGCGCGGCGGCCGCGTGTGACAGCGGCGGGGCGGCCGGCGAGCGCGCGGACCGCCCGCCGATGTACTCTCGCCGCGGCCATGGCCGACGACGCGACCCCCACCGACGTGCCCTGCTCCGCCTGTCGCGGAACGGGGATCGTCATCTCCAACCTCGGCGGAACCCGCAGCGAGGTCCGCTGCCCGTGGTGCGAGGGCGGGGGCAGGCGCCTCGGCCCCGAGCACGACGCCCAGGCCGCCCGCCGCCACGGCGACGGCGACGACGAGCCCCCCGACCAGGCGGCCTGACCCGATGTCCACGCTGCGCCTCATCACCGCCGGCGAGTCGCACGGCCCCGGCCTCACCGCGATCGTCGAGGGCCTGCCCGCCGGCCTCGAGCTCGACCGCGACGCGCTGAACGCCGACATGGCCCGCCGCCAGCTCGGCCACGGCCGCGGCGGGCGGATGAAGATCGAGAAGGACTCCGCCGAGGTGACCGCCGGCGTCCGCCACGGCCGCACGCTCGGCGGCCCCGTCGCGCTGTGGGTCGTCAACCGCGACTACCAGAACTGGGAGGAGCGGATGAACCCGTGGCCGGTCGACGCGGAGGTCAAGGAGGTCCACCTCCCGCGGCCCGGCCACGCCGACCTCGTCGGCGTCTGGAAGTACCGCCAGACCGACGTGCGCAACATCCTCGAGCGGGCCAGCGCGCGCGAGACCGCCGCGCGCGTCGCCGGCGGCGGGCTGGCGAAGGCGTTCCTGCGCGCCCTCGGCGTCCGGGTCCTCAGCCACGTCGTCCAGATCGGGCCGATCCGCTCCGGCGTCGTCCCGCAGCGGCCCGAGGACTTCGACGGCGTCGACGACGACCCCGTGCGCTGCCTCGACCCGGAGGCGAGCCGCGCGATGGTCGAGCACATCAACGTCCAGCGCAAGGCGAACGAGTCGATCGGCGGCGTCTTCGAGGTCCGCGCCTTCGGCCTCACGCCCGGCCTCGGCTCGCACGTCTCCTGGGAGGAGCGCCTCGACGGCCGCCTCGCCCAGGCCGTCTGCTCGATCCAGGCGGTCAAGGGCGTCGCGTTCGGCGACGGGTTCGACCTCGCCGGCGTCCCCGGCTCGCAGGCCCACGACGAGATCTTCTGGTCGCAGGAGCGCGGCTACCACCGCGAGACGAACCACGCCGGCGGCCTCGAGGGCGGCATGACGACCGGGGAGCCGCTCATCCTCCGCGGCGCGCTGAAGCCGATCCCGACGCTGACGAAGCCGCTGCGCTCCGTCGACATCTCGACCCGCGAGCCCGCCCAGGCGCTGCGCGAGCGCACCGACTCGTCCGTCGTCCCCGCCGGCGGGGTCGTCGCCGAGGCGATGGTCGCCTTCGTGCTCGCCGACGCCTACCGCCGCAAGTTCGGCGGCGACCACATCGACGACGTCCTGGAGGCGGTCCGCGCCTACGAGGAGCGGATCGGCTGGAAGCGCCGGTCGTGAGCGCCCGGCCCGGACGCGCGCTGGCGTTCATCGGCTTCATGGGCGCCGGCAAGTCGACCGCCGCCCGCGAGGCCGCCGGCGCGCTGGGCACGCGCGCCGTCGACGTCGACCGGCTGGTCGAGCAGCGGCTCGGCTGCACGGTCGAGGAGGCGTTCGACCGCCACGGCGAGGCGCGCTTCCGCGAGGAGGAGGAGCGGGTCACCGTCGAGACGCTCGAGCGCGCCGGCGCCGGCGACGTCATCTCGCTCGGCGGCGGGGCGATCGGCTCGGAGGCCGTGCGCGCCGCGCTCGCCCGCCACACGACCGTGCTCGTCGACATCGACCTCGAGACCGCCTGGTCGCGGGCGTCCGGGCGCGGGCGGCCGCTGGCCCGCGACCGGCGCGCGTTCGCCGAGCTGTACGCCGCGCGCGAGCCGGTCTACCGGGCGCTCGCCGACGCCGTCGTCCCCGGCCGCGAGCGGGGCGCCACCCGTCGCGCGCTGCCGTGGCTGACGCGGCTGCCCGGCGGCGTGCGGATGCTGTGGGCCAGCGCCCGCTCGGGCAGCTACCCGGTGCTCGTCGGGCGCCGCGCCCTCGACCCCGACCCGTGGCCGGCGCCCGGCCGGCGGTTCCTCGTCACCGACACCGCCGTCGGCCGCCTCCACGGGGCCCGGATCGGCTCCGTCGAGGCCGAGATCGCGATCCCGCCCGGCGAGGAGCACAAGACGCTCGCCACGCTCGAGCGCGTCGCCCGCGGGCTGGCCGCGGCCGGCGCCGCCCGCGACGACCACGTCGTCGCGCTCGGCGGCGGGGTCGTCGGCGACGTCGCCGGGTTCGCCGCCGCGACCTACCAGCGCGGCATCCCCGTCGTGCAGGTCCCGACGACGCTCGTCGCCCAGGTCGACTCCGCCTACGGCGGCAAGACCGGCGTCGACCTGCCCGAGGGCAAGAACTACGTCGGCGCCTTCCACCAGCCGGCCGGGGTGCTCGTCGACGTGACGCTGCTGGAGACGCTCCCGCCGGCCGAGCGCGCCGCCGGCCGCGCCGAGGTCGTCAAGACCGCGCTCATCGCCGGCGGGCGGCTGTGGGAGCGCGTCGCCGCCGGGCACTTCGACGACGAGGAGACCGTCCTCGACTGCGCCCGCACGAAGCTCGCCGTCGTCGCCGCCGACGAGCGCGACTCCGGCCGCCGCCAGGTCCTCAACCTCGGCCACACGATCGGGCACGCGATCGAGACCGCCACCGGGTACGCGGCGCTGCGCCACGGCGAGGCGGTCGGGCTCGGGATGCTCGCCGCGCTGCGGCTCTCCGGCCTCGACGGCCTGCGCGAGCAGGTGCGCGATCTGCTCGTGCGGGCCGGGCTGCCGACCGCGCTGCCCGAGCCGGTCGACGAGGACGCGATCGTCGCCGCGCTCGCCCGCGACAAGAAGCGCCGCGCCGGGCGCGTCCCGTTCGTCCTCGTGGCCGCGCCGGGCGACGTCCGCCACGGGCAGGCCGTCGAGGAACCCGCGATCCGCGCCGCCGTGGCAGAGTTGCAGCCCTGATGCCGCGCAACCGCGTCGAGATCATGCACGGGGTCAACCTCGACCAGCTCGGGCGCCGCAACCCCGAGCACTACGGGGGCCTCACGTTCGACCAGCTCGAGCAGCGCATCGCCGAGATGGGCCGCGAGCTCGGGCTGACGACCCGCTTCTTCCAGACCAACCACGAGGGCCGCTTCGTCGAGCACCTCCACGACCTCGAGGGGCTCGCCGACGGGATCGTCCTGAACCCGGGCGCGTGGACGCACTACTCGTGGGCGATCCACGACGCGCTCGAGATCGCCGCGCTCCCGGCCGTGGAGGTCCACCTGTCCGACGTCGCCAACCGCGAGCCGTGGCGGCGGGTGTCGGTCATCTCCGACCTCTGCATCGCCACCGTCAGCGGGCAGGGGGTCGACGGGTACCGGGTCGCGCTGGAGCGCCTGCGAGAGGAGCTGAGCCGATGACCGCCCACGCCGACCGCCTCGAGGCCGCCGTCCGCGCGCGCGGCCTCGACCTCCTGCTCGTCACCGAGCTGGTCAACGTGCGCTGGGCGACCGGGTTCACCGGCTCGAACGGGCTGGCGGTCATCGGCCCCGACACCCGCACGTTCGTCACCGACTTCCGCTACCTGTCGCAGTCGGCCGAGGAGGTGCCGGACTTCCGGCGCGAGATCGCCAGCGCCGACCTCCTGGCCGGGGCGCTGAAGACGCTGCCGCCGGGCCGCGAGCTGCGCGTCGGCTACGACCACGCGTCGATGAGCGTCAAGACGTTCGACCACCTGCGCGAGCTCGCCGGGGCGCCGATCGAGCTCGTCCCCGCCGGCGGCCTCGTCGAGGAGCTGCGGGCGGTCAAGGACCCCGACGAGATCGAGCGCATCCGCGCGGCCGCGCAGCTCGCCGACGCCGCGCTCGAGGTCGTGCTCAAGCGCGGGCTCGCCGGGCGCACCGAGCGGGAGGTCGCGCTCGACCTCGAGGTCGAGCAGCGGCGGCTCGGCGCCGAGGCCGTCTCGTTCCCGCCGATCGTCGCCGCCGGCGCCCACGGGGCGCTCCCGCACGCCCAGCCGCGCGCCGTCGGGATCCCGGCGGGGACGCTCGTCGTCATCGACTGGGGCTGCCGCCTGGACGGCTACTGCTCGGACTGCACGCGCACGTATGCCACCGGGGAGCCGAGCGACCGCGACCGCGAGGTCTACGAGCTCGTCCTCGCCGCCCAGCGGGCGGGCCTGGACGCGGTGCGGCCCGGCCCGCGCGGGCGCGAGGTCGACGCGGTCGCGCGCGAGATCATCGCCGGCGCCGGCCACGGCGAGCACTTCGGCCACGGGCTCGGGCACGGGGTCGGGCTCGACGTCCACGAGGCCCCGCGGCTGTCGACGACGGGGGAGACCGAGCTGGCGGCCGGGATGGTCGTCACCGTCGAGCCGGGCGTCTACCTGCCCGGCGAGGTCGGCGTGCGCATCGAGGACCTCGTCGTGGTGACCGACGACGGCGGCGAGATCCTCAGCGGGCTGCCGAAGGACCTCACCGTCGTCGGCTGAGCGCGGTCAGGCCGTCGCCGCGGCCGCCGGGGCGGGCCGCACGTGGCCGGTCGCGCGGAAGCGGTCCTCCGGGTCCCAGCGCGCCTTGATCTCGGCCAGGCGCTCGTAGGCCCCGGGCGCGTAGCCGGCGCGGACGCGCGCCTCGCCCTCGTCGCCGAGGAAGTTCGCGTACGCCTCGCCGGTCGCGTGGGCGCGCAGCGCGGCGCGGACGCCGCGGCCGTAGGCGATGAGGCGCTCGTCGTCGGCCGGGTCGGTCCACATCAGCAGCGGGTGGACGACGTAGCCGCTGTCGCGAGCCGCCAGCGGAGAGTCGGCGGGCGTGTCGCGGGCCACGGCGCCGCCCCAGTGGGCCATGAACAGCTGCGGCGCGACGCCGTCGCCCCGCGGGGCGCGCTCGATCTGGTCGACGAGGACGTCGATGACGGCGTCGTCGAGGGCGGCGACGCTCTCGGCCGTCCAGTCGTTGCGGGCGCCGGGCGGGTCGTCGATCGAGCACTGGAAGTCCGCGTAGCGGGTCGGGGCGAACGCGTCGACGTCGGGCTGCAGGGCCCGGATCGGGGCGATCGCCGCCTCGCCCGCCGCGAGCGGGCCGGCGTGGAGGCCGACGACGAACACGGCGGGCCGGCCGCGCAGGTGGTCGGGGATCCCGTCCTCGTCGGGGGCGGGCATCGCCGCGAAGGCGAGGCTGAGCGCGTCGGGCGCGCGCTCGGTGACGTCGCGGTAACGCTCGAGGACCTCGCGGGCGCGGGCGGCGGGCCAGATCGCCAGGCCGGCGACGACCTCGTCGGGGATCGGGTGCAGGGCGAGCTCGAGCGCGGTGACGACGCCGAAGTTCCCGCCGCCGCCGCGCAGCGCCCACAGCAGCTCGGGGTGCTCGTCGGCGTCGGCGCGGACGAGGCGCCCGTCGGCGGTGACGAGCTCGGCGGCGAGGAGGTTGTCGCAGGCGAGGCCGTGGAGGCGCTCCAGCCAGCCGGAGCCGCCGCCGAGCGTCAGGCCGGCGACGCCGGTCGTCGACACGCGCCCGCCGGTCGTGGCCAGGCCGTGGGCGGTCGTCACGCGGTCGACGGCGGCCCAGGTGGCGCCGCCGCCGACGCGGACGCGGCGGG
>JADGIB010000190.1 GCA_019683665.1 Solirubrobacteraceae bacterium | reverse complement strand
CGGCAGCGTCAGATGTGTATAAGAGCCCGGGCCAGGACGGCCCGCTCGACCCGGTCGCGGCCCGCGGCGCGCACGACCGTCGCGCCGCGCACGAGCGGGATGCCGGCCGCCTCGAGGTGCGCGGCCGGGCCGCCGCCGCCCGCGTCGGGGCGCAGGTCGGCGACCGCGGCGACCTCGATCCCGGCCAGGTGCAGGGCGAGCGCGTCGCGCAGGCCGGCGTCGTCGACGGTCGCGACGACGGCCCGCCGCCCGGGCGCGACCGCGTAGAGGGCGGCCAGGCGCCGCGCGCCGCTGGAGAGCATGACGCCGGGCAGGTCGTTGCCGGGGAAGACGAGCGGCTGCTGGAGCGCGCCGGTGGCGAGCACGTGGCGCGGCGCGCGCACCTGGTGCAGCGTGTCGCCCTGCCAGACGGCCACGAGGCCGTCGAACCAGCCGAGCGCCGGGGCGCGGGTGAGGATCTCGACCCCGAGGTCGCGGGCCCGGCCGGCGAGCGCGCGCGCCTCGGCGTGGCGGCCGTCGACGAGCGCCCAGCCGCCGGGCTCGACGTCCTCGTCGCAGAGGACGACGTCGGCGCCGCGCTCGGCCGCAGCGATCGCCGCCTGCAGGCCGGCGAGGCCGCCGCCGACGACGAGCAGGTCGCAGTGGCGCCGGCGGTACTCGGTCCGCCACGTGCGCTCGTCCTGGCGGGCGGGCAGCCGCCCGAGGCCGGCGGCGCGGCGCAGGGCCTTCTCGTAGACCGGCCACAGCCGCCGCGGGCGGATGAACGTCTTGTAGTAGAAGCCGACCTGCAGCAGCGGCCCGCCGAGGCGGTCGGCGACCCGCATGACGTCGTGCTCGAGCGACGGCCACGCGTTCTGGTGCTCGACGGCCATCCCGTCGCGGGCCGGCTCGCCGCAGCCGCGCACGCCGGGCCGCCCGTCGACGGTGACGAGCGAGTTGGCGCACTGGCCGCAGCCGCACAGCTCGCCGCGCGGGCGGTGGTACTTGAACGAGCGGGAGAGGACCTGCCGCCCGCCCGCGAGCAGCGCGCTGACGATCGTGTCGCCCGCGTAGCCGCCGACGGGACGGCCGTCGAACGTGAAGCTGAGCGGGCGAGCGCGGTCGATGCGCTCGCCCGGCTGAGGGGCCAGGCGGGTCATGCCGCCCGGTCCCCCCCGGCGGCCGGTGCCTCCTCCGGCCGCGCGGTCCACGCGACCGCGTTGGTCCGGGTGTCGCGCTCCGCCAGGAACCACTGGCGGCAGCCCGACCGGTGCAGCCACCACTCGCGCTGCACCCCGGCCACGTTGTCGCGGAAGTACACGTAGGCGTTCAGCTCGCGCCGGTCCGGGCGCCCGGCCGGGCGCGCGGTCACCTCGCCGCCGAAGGCGAAGTCGGTCACCTCGCGCGGGCCGCAGTTGGGACAGGTCAGCAGGAAGCTCACGCGCGCCGCAGGTAGGTGTCGAGCTCCCACTGGGTCACGGCCTCCATGTAGCCGGCCCACTCCATCCGCTTGACCGCCACGAACTCGGCCAGCGCCTCCTCGCCGAGCGCGTCGCGCAGCACCGTGTCGCGCTCGAGCTCGTCGAGCGCCTCGGCCAGCGTCCGCGGCAGCGTCTGCACGCCGAGCGACGTCGCCGCGCCGGTGACCGGCGAGCCCGGGTCGAGCTGGCGGTCGATCCCGTCCAGGCCGGCGGCGACGATCGCCGCGAGCGCCAGGTACGGGTTGCAGCTCGCGTCGATGGCCCGGTTCTCGAAGCGGCCGGGCGCGCAGACGCGCAGCATGACCGTGCGGTTGTTGCCACCGTAGACGATCGCGTCCGGCGACCAGGACGCCCCGGACGTCCCGCCCGAGCTGTGGATGCGCCGGTACGAGTTCACCGTCGGCATCGTCAGCGCGGCGAGCGCGCGGCCGTGGTCGAGGACGCCGCCGAGGAACGAGTAGCCGATCGGCGACAGGCCGAGCCCGCGCGGGTCGTCGGGGTCGATGAAGCGGTTCTCGCCGGTGTCGTCGACGACCGACATGTGGACGTGCGCGCCGGAGCCGGTGCGGCCCGCCAGCGGCTTGGGCATGAAGCTGGCGATCGCCCCGTGGCGGGCGGCGATGTCGGCCACCATCGTCCGCAGGAGCGTGAAGCGGTCGGCCGTCGTCAGCGCGTCGGCGTAGCCGAAGTTGATCTCGTACTGGCCGTTGGCGTCCTCGTGGTCGAGCGCGCTGACGCCCCACCCGAGCTGCTCCATCGCGGTGACGATCTCCTTGAGCACCGGCGCGGTCCGCAGGAGCGCCTTCAGGTCGTAGCAGGGCTTGTCGAGCACGTCGAGGCCGTCGTAGGGCGCGACCGTCCCGTCCTCGGCCTCCTGCAGCAGGAAGAACTCGGGCTCCATGCCGACGATCGGCAGCAGGCCCCGCTCGCGGGCCGCCTCCTGGACGCGGGCGAGGATCGCGCGGGCATCGCAGGTGGCGACCTCGCCGCCGTCCATGACGGTCGAGAACGCGACCGCCATGTCGGGCTGGTGCGGGAGCACCGTCACCGTCGCCGGGTCCGGCACCGCGATCATCTCCGGGTGCTCGGGCCCGCGCGCGAAGCCGTGGTTGGCGAACGCGGCGAAGCCGGCCCCGCCGCCGGGCGCGCACGTGTCCTCCCACGCGCCCCGCGGGACGAGCTTCGCCTTCGCCGCCCCGTGGACGTCGACCCACTGCACGGCGACGAACGTGACGCCGTCGGGCAGCGTCGCCGGCGCGCCGCCGACGGCGGTCGGGCTGGTGCTGTCAGTGGTCACTGCGGCCCTCCTGGTGAGGTGGACGGGTTGCCGGGGACCCAGGACGTCCCGGCCAGCGGCACGCGCGCCATCGCCGCCGCCTCGACGGTGAGGGCGACGAGGTCCTCGGGCTCGAGGTTGTGCACGTGGGACTTGCCGCAGGCGCGGGCGATCGTCTGCGCCTCCATCGTCAGGACGCGCAGGAGGTTCGCGACGCGGCGGGCGCCGAGCTCGGGGTCGAGGCGGGCCTCCAGCTCCGGGTCCTGCGTGGAGATGCCCGCCGGGTCGCGCCCCTCGTGCCAGGCGTCGTAGCGGCCGGGCGCGGTGCCGAGCGCGGCGTACTCGTCGGCCAGCGCGGGGCTGTTGTCGCCGAGGGCGATGAGCACGGCGACGCCGATCGAGACCGCGTCGGCGCCGAGCGCGATCGCCTTGGCGACGTCGGCGCCGGTGCGGATGCCGCCGGAGACGACGAGCTGGACCCCGTTGCGGTGGACGCCGAGCTCCTGGAGGGCGTCGACCGCGGGCGGGATCGCCGCCAGCGTCGGGATGCCGACGTGCTCGATGAACACCTCCTGCGTGGCGGCGGTGCCGCCCTGCATCCCGTCGAGGACGACGACGTCGGCGCCCGCCTTGACCGCCAGCGCGGTGTCGTAGTAGGGCCGCGACGCGCCGACCTTCACGTAGATCGGGACCTGCCAGCCGGTGATCTCGCGCAGCTCGGCGATCTTGATCTCGAGGTCGTCGGGCCCGGTCCAGTCCGGGTGGCGGCAGGCGCTGCGCTGGTCGATCCCGGCCGGGAGGTCGCGCATCTCGGCGACGCGGGCGGAGATCTTCTGGCCGAGCAGCATCCCGCCGCCGCCGGGCTTGGCGCCCTGGCCGACGACGATCTCGATCGCGTCGGCGCGGCGCAGGTCGTCGGGGTTCATGCCGTAGCGCGACGGCAGGTACTGGTAGACGAGCCGGTCGGACGCCTCGCGCTCCTCGGGCGTCATCCCGCCGTCGCCGGTCGTGGTGCTCGTCCCGACCATCGAGGCCCCGCGGCCGAGCGCCTCCTTGGCGTTGGCCGACAGCGCGCCGAAGCTCATCCCGGCGATCGTCACCGGGATGTCGAGGCGCAGCGGCCGCTGCGCGTAGCGGGTGCCGAGGACGACGTCGGTGCCGCACGCCTCGCGGTAGCCCTCCAGCGGGTAGCGGGACATGCTCGCGCCGAGGAACAGGAGGTCGTCGAAGTGCGGGACGGCGCGCTTGGCGCCGAAGCCGCGGATCGCGTAGATCCCCGTCTCGGCCGCCCGCTGGATCTCGGCGATCGTGTGGGTGTCAAACGTCGCCGAGGGCCTCATGGCGCCTGCCAGTGGTAGAGGGTGCGGGCGGAGCCGTAGCGGCGGAAGTCGCCGGGGTCGGCGTCGGGGGCGCCGGCGGCGGCCAGCAGCGCCGCCAGCTCGGCGCGGTGCTCGTCTCTCATCTCCTTGGCGACGCAGTCGGCGCCGAGGTCGCTCGCGGCGCCGCGGACGTAGATGCGCGTCTCGTAGATCGAGTCGCCGAGCGCGGGCCCGGCGTCGCCGAAGATCACGATGCGCCCGACCTGGGCCATGAAGCCGGTCGCGTGCCCGACCGAGCCCTTCACGACGATGTCGGCGCCCTTGAGGGAGATGCCGCAGCGCGCGGCGGCGTCGCCCTCGACGACGAGCAGGCCGCCGTGGGCGGTCGCGCCGGCCGACTGCCCGGCCGTCCCGTGCACCTCGACGCGGCCGGACATCATGTTCTCGGCGACCCCGACGCCCACGTTGCCGTGGACGCGGACGGTCGCCGCCTGGTTCATGCCGGCGCAGTAGTAGCCGGCGTGGCCGTGGACGTCGACCTCGATCGCGCTGCGCAGGCCGGCGGCGATCGCGTGGCGCCCGCCGGGCGACGTGACGGCGAAGCGGGCGCCGTCGGGCGCCTCCTGCAGCGTGCGGTTGACGGCCCGCAGGCCCTGCTCGTCGAGGTCGAGCGTCGTGACGGGCGGCGTGTCGAGCGCGCTCACGCGGTCACCCCCTGGCGATCGAACGAGTAGACCCGGGCCGGCTCCGGCTCCCACACCCGGGCGCGCTCGGCGCCGGGCAGGGTCGCGATCGCCCGGTACTCGGACGCCATCGCCACCCACGCGTCGGTCTCGGCCATGACGGCCGGCTTGCAGGCGATGGGGTCGCGCAGGACGGCGAACCCGTCGCGGGTGGCGACGGCGAACGTGAAGAAGCCGTCGAGGTCGGACAGGCTCGCCTCGAGCGCCTGGGCGAGCGTGTCGCCCTCCAGCAGGCGCCAGGTGAGGTAGCCGGCGGCGACCTCGGAGTCGTTGTCGGTCGCGAAGCGGATCCCGCGGCGGCGCAGCTCGCGGCGCAGGCGGTTGTGGTTGGAGAGCGAGCCGTTGTGGACGAGGCACAGGTCCTCGCCGGTCGAGAACGGGTGCGAGCCGGCGGTCGTGACCCGGCTCTCGGTCGCCATCCGGGTGTGGCCGAGGCCGTGGGTGGCGCTCATCGCGCGGATGCCGCACCCGTCGAGCAGGACGTTCGGGCGGCCGGTGCGCTTGTGCAGCTCGATCGCCGTGCCGGCGGCGATGACCGACACGTCGAGCGCGTGCTCCGACAGCCAGGCGCGGGCCGCAGCGGCGTCGCCGTCGACGCGCAGGATCGCGTGGTCGCCGTGGTCGGCGAGGACGGTCGCGCCGCCGAGGCGCCCGGCCAGCGCCGCCCAGTCCCCGGCGCCGGGGCCGGAGCGCAGCAGCGACAGCTTCGTCGCGCCCGGGCCGACCGGGTCGCGGTAGAGCGCGACGCCGGCGCTGTCGGGCCCGCGGTCGGCGAGCTGCTCGAGCATGTCCGCGAGCCGGGCGCCGAGCTCGCGCTCGACGGCGGGGGACCTGGCGAAGAGACCGGCGATGCCGCACATGGGCCGCAGCGTGACGTGCCGACCGCACATGCGCCATGGACCACTGGCCACTCTTGGCCCGCTCGATGTGTGCAGACTGCACATACCGATCCCGCGCGCCGGAAGTAGGCTCGCCCGGATGCCGACCACGCAGTCGCCGACGACCGCCACGCTCGGGCGCGACACGCTCTACGCGGTGATCGGCGCGATCGCCGAGGGCCCCGACCTCGACCGGGTCCTGCGCGCGATCGTCGACCTGCTCGTCGAGGCGACCGCCTGCCACGCCTGCTTCGTCTACCTGCGCGAGGGCGACCTGCTGCGCATCCGCGCCGCCTCGCCGGTGTTCGCGCACGCGGTCGGGATGGTCGCGCTGCGCCTCGACGAGGGCCTGACCGGCTGGGTCGCGCGCCACCGCACCCCGGCGTTCATCCGCGACAACGCGCTGCAGGACCCGCGGATGAAGTACGTGCCGGAGCTGCAGGAGGAGCGCTTCCAGTCGATGGTCGCGGTGCCGCTCGTCGACCGCCGCGGCGACGTCATCGGCGTGGTCGTCCTCCACACCGAGGCGCCGCGCGAGTTCGACGACGACGTCCTCGAGCTGCTCGTCCACGTCGCCTCGCTCGTCGGCGGCGCGATCGACACCGCGCGCCTGTACGAGCAGACGCGCCGCCAGGTCGCGGCGCTGGAGGCGTTGGCGCAGCTCTCGCAGGAGCTCGCGTCGCTGACCGGCCGGGAGGAGCTGTACGCGGCCGGGTGCGAGGGGATCGCGCGGCTGCTGGAGGCCGACGCCTGCCGGCTGTCGATGCTCGACGCGCGCGGCGCCCCGGCCGAGGTCGCGGCGGTGCCGCAGGACGGCGGCGACGCGCTCGTCGAGGGCCGGCTCGTGGCCCGGCTGCTCGACGGCGAGCGGCCGATCGGCCAGGTGAGCGTCGCGCGCGCCCGCCCGTTCGACGACGCCGACGCGCGGCTGCTGGAGGCGTCGGCCAACCAGCTCGCGCTCGCGCTGCGCAAGGCGGAGCTGATCGAGCGGCTGGCTGCCGAGACCGTCGTGCGCGACGTGTTCGACGCGCTCGAGCGCGGGAGCGCCGCCGCCGCGGCGGCCCGGGCGCGGGCGGCGGGCTGGGACCCGGCGCGCCCGCACGTCGTCGTCGTCGGGCGGCCGGCGGCCGGGGTCGCGGCGCGCTGGAGCGAGCGGGTCGCGGCCGAGGCCGAGCGGCGGCTGCGGCTGATCGCCCGCGGGGCGCTCTGCGACGCGGACGCCGAGCGGCTGCGCGCGCTCGTGCCGCTCGCCGGCGGCCGGGAGGCGCTCGAGCGCCTGGCCGCCGACCTCGACGCGGCCGGTCGCGAGCTCGGCGTCGCCTTCGGGGTGTCGGAGCCGCGCCGCGGGCTGGGCGAGGACGCGCGCTCGCTCGGCGAGGCGGCCGACGCGGCCCGGGTCGCGCTCGCGCTCGAGCCGCGCGGCGGCGGGCGGCGCGTCGCCGAGCTCGGGCCCTACCGCTACCTCGTCGGGGGGGGGGCGGGCGGGGCGGGCGGGGGGGGG
>JADGIB010000189.1 GCA_019683665.1 Solirubrobacteraceae bacterium | reverse complement strand
CGGCGGGGCCGGCGGGGCGCCGGGGGGGCGCCGGCCGGGCGGGCGCGGACGGATGCCGTGGGGGCGCTCATGCGATGACCTCCCGGGTCGGGGCGGGGAGCCGGGCGGCGGCGCGGCGAGGCCCGCGACCGCCCGTCCCACAACGTTAGACATCGAATGATTTGAGGTCAAACTCTGGTACGGTGGCGGACGTGCCCGGCCCGCCCGCCGACCTGCCGATCGGCCTGCGCCTCAGCCGGACCGCGAGCGCGGTCACGCAGGCGCTCGAGCGCGAGCTGGCCGCGGCCGGCGGCTCGGTCGCCACCTGGCAGGTCCTGCTCCTCGTCCGCGGCGGGTCGTGGGGCGCCCAGGCCCGGATCGCCGACGCCCTCGGCGTCACGCCCGCGACGCTCACCCACCACCTCGCCGCGCTCGAGCGGCGGGGGCTCGTGCGCCGCTGGCGCGAGCCCGGCGACCGCCGCGTCCAGCAGGTCGAGCTCACCCCGGAGGGCGAGGCGCTGTTCGGCCGCCTGCGCGCGGTGGCCGTCGCCCACGACGCCCGCCTGCGGGCCGCCCTCGACGACGAGGAGCTGGACCGGCTCGGGGCGCTGCTCGACCGCCTGCGCGCGGCGGTCGAGGCCTGACTACGCCGCCGCCGGCGGCTCGTCGACGCGGACCTCGCGCAGCCGGTGCGTGTCGACGTCGTAGACGAACCCGCGCACGCGGTCGCGGTGGGGGAGGAAGAGCGACCGGCGCACCCGCAGGATCGACTGGCGGACGTCGGCGTCGACGTCGGTGAACGACTCGATCGCGAACGCCGGGGCGACGCCGGTAGCGGCCTGCAGCTCGGCCCGGAACGCGTCGTCGGAGAGGTTCAGCAGGCCGCAGTCGGTGTGGTGGATGAGCATCACCTCGCGCGTGCCCAGCCGCCGCTGCGAGATCGCCAGCGACCGGATCACGTCGTCGGTGATCACCCCGCCGGCGTTGCGCAGGACGTGCGCCTCGCCGTCGCGCAGCCCGAGGGCCGCGAAGACGTCGAGGCGCGAGTCCATGCAGGTCACGATCGCCAGCCGCCGGCTCGGCCGCACGTCGAGGTGGCGCGGCTCGAGCCCGTCCGCGTACGCGCGGTTGTTCGCCAGCAGCTCGTCGATCGTGCCCACGGCGGTCACCCGTAGCGGGCGCGCAGCAGCGGCAGCACGTCGGCGCCGAACTGGTCGAGGAAGCGGTCCTGGTCGGGGCCGGGCGCGTGCAGCAGCAGCTCGTCGAAGCCGAGCTCGACGTAGGCGCCGATCTTCTCGACGACCTCCTCGGGGTCGTTGGAGACGATGAAGCGCGTCGGGGCGCGGTCGACGTTCTCGTCGGCCAGGCGCTCCATCTCCAGCGGGTCCTCGACGCCCTCCTTCTGCTCGGGCGTGAGCGCGAGCGCGGCCCACCACGAGCACGACTCGCGGGCGAAGTCGAGGTCGCGGTCGTAGGCGACCTTGATCTCGATGAGGCGGCGGATCGACCCGGGGTCGCGGCCCGCCTGCTCGGCGCCCTCGCGGACCTTGTCGAGCAGGTCGACGTAGAGCTGCGGGTCCTTGCCGCTCGTGCAGACGAAGCCGTCGCCGACGCGGCCGGCGAGCTTGGCCGCCAGCGGGCCGGAGGCGGCGACGTAGACCGGCACCGGCTCGTCCGGGCGGTCGTAGATCGTCGCCTTCGACGTGCGGTAGTACTCGCCCTCGAAGTCGACGCGCTCCTCGGTCCACAGGCGCCGCATCAGCTCGATCGCCTCGGCCATCCGCAGCCGCCGCTCCTTGCGGCCGGGGAACTCGGCGCCCGTCGCGGGCGTCTCGTTCATCGCCTCGCCGGTGCCGACGCCGAGGTAGACGCGGCCGGGGGCGAGCAGGGCGAGGGTGGCGAACGCCTGCGCGACGATCGACGGGTGGTAGCGCAGGGTGGGGGTGAGGACGCTCGTGCCGAGCGTGACGCGGCTCGTCGCCTGCGTCATCGCGCCCAGCCAGGCGAACGCGTTCGGGGCGTGGCCGCCGTGGTGGCGCCACGGCTGGAAGTGGTCGGAGACGGAGACGATGTCGAGCCCGTCGCGCTCCGCGCGGACCGAGAAGTCGAGCAGCTCGCGGGGGCCGAACTGCTCCGCTGAGGCCTTGTAGCCGATCTTGAGGGCCATGCCCCAGGACCCTAGATGAACAGGTCCTCGGCGACCGGCCGCACGAGCGCCGCCGCCCCCGGGCCGTCCTGCGCGCTCACGTGCCGCTCGAGCCCGCGCACGACGACGGCGGGCTCGCGGGAGTCCTTGGCCCGGGCCAGGTCGGCGGCGGCCGCGGCCTCGTCGGCGATCGCGATCGCGGTCGCCCGCAGCGGCCGCCCGTCGCTGTCGACGCGCCCGTCCCAGTCGTCGATCGGGGCCAGCCCGGCGACCCCGATCGCCGTCTCGCACTGGCCGCGCCGCCAGGCGCGCCCGAACGAGTCGGTGATCACGACCGCGGGCGCGACCCCGGCGCGGGCGCGCAGCGCGGCCCGCAGGGCCCGGGCCGAGGCGTCCGGGTCCAGCGGCAGGAGCACGAGCCGCTCGCCGGCGCCCGCGTTCGACGCGTCGACCCCGGCGTTCGCGCACACGTACCCGTGGCGGGTGCGGCAGATGAGGACGCCCGGCCGCTCGCGCACGATCGCCGCCGCCTCGCGCAGGACGACCTCGAGGTGGCGCGGGTCCTTGCCGTGGGCGGCGGCCAGCTCGCGCGCCCGCGCGCCCGGCTCGACGTCGCGCAGGTCGACGACGCGGCCCTCGGCCTTCGAGACGACCTTGTGGGCGACGCAGAGCACGTCGCCGTCGCGCAGGTCCGGGGCGGCGGCCGCGAGCAGGCCGGCGAGGTCGTCGCCGGGGCGCACCTCCGGCAGCCCCGGGATCGGCGTCGCGGTGATCGCGCTCACCGGGCGGCCAGCCGGTCGAGCGCCTGCAGCGTCCGTGGCCCGAGGCGCCCGCTCGCCTCGAGCGTCGCGAGGTCGTCGGGCGTGTCGGCGTCCATGCCGAGCGTCGCGACCGCCCGCACCGCCCACGGCAGGCCGCTGGCCCGGGCCGCCGCCTCGTGGCGGTCGCGGCTGCCGGGCCCGAACGACGGGGCGATCGCGTCGGGCGGGGCGAGCAGGAGCGCGTTCGTCCCGGTGCCGTGGCGGTCGGGGACGATGACGACCGCCTCCTCGCTGGCGAGCAGCGCCTCCAGCTCGGCCGGGTCGAGCGCCGGGCAGTCGCCGGGCACCGCGACGACGCGGCCGGCGCCGCGCTCCAGCGCGCGCCGCACCCCGAGCGCGACCGCGTCCGACTGGCCGCTCTCGGCCGGGTCGTGGACGACGTCGGCGCCCGCCTCGCGCGCGAGCGCCGCCGCGACCGGCTCGGCCGTGACGACGATCACGCCGTCGATCCCGGCCGTCTCGCCCAGCGCGCGCAGGACGTCGCGGACCATCGCCTCGGCCAGCCCGGCGCGCGGCCCGTCGGGCACCCGCTCGCGCAGGCGCTGCTTGGCCCGGCCGAAGCCCTTGACCGGCAGGATCGCCAGCGTCGTCATGCCAGCGAGCGGGCGAAGTCGAGCACCTCGGCGGCGAGCCGCGCGCGGGCGGCCGGCTGGGCCATGTCGGTGTCGGTGACCAGCAGCGGCACGCCCGGGTCGTCGAAGCGCTCGTCGCAGACCCAGCCGTCGAGGAGGTCGCCGTAGTGGCCGGCGACCCCGGCGCCCGTCGGCTCGACCCCGGCCCAGGCCAGGAACGCCCGCGTCGGGCCCTTGACGACCTCCCCGCGGACGATCGGGCTGACCCCGACGACCGGCGCGGCCGCGGCGGCCAGCGCGTCGCGCAGGCCGGGCACGGCGAGGATCGGGCCGATCGACAGGATCGGGTTCGACGGGCCGATGACGATCGCCTCCGCGGCGGCGATCGCCTCGAGCACCTGCGCGGTCGGGCGCGCCGCGTCCGCGCCCGCGAACTCGACGTCCTGCACCGGCTCCGGCGTCCGCTCGCGGATGAGGTACTCCTGCACGCCGAGCCACGTGTCGCGGGCGCGCACCCGCGTGCGGACCGGCTCGTCGCACATCGGCAGCACCCGCGCGGTCACCCCGAACGCGGCCGCCTGCTCGGCGATCGCCTGGGTCAGCGTCGCGCCCTCGGCCAGGCGCCGCGCCCGCCGCAGGCAGGAGGCGAGGTCGCGGTCGCCGAGGTTGAACCAGACCTCGTCGCCGAGCTCGCGCAGCCCGTCCATCACGTGGAACGTGTCGTCGCGCAGCCCCCAGCCGCGGGGGTCGATGCGGTCGGCGAGCCAGAACGTGACGAGGTCGGGGTCCGGCGAGACGTGGCCGCCGTAGGCCTCGACGTCGTCGCCGGTGTTGACGACCGCGACGAGCTCGTCGGCCGCGTCCAGCAGCCCGCGGGCCAGCTTCGCGCCGCCGGTGCCGCCGGTCAGCAGGACGACGGGGCCGCTCACCCCTGCTTCACGTACGTGACGCGGGTGGGCCTCAGCCGGAACGTGACGCGCTGCTCGCCCTCGCCCAGCCAGGGGTAGTCGGACCCGATGTACTTGTTGGCCAGCGCGTGGATGACCGCCTCGGCCTCCTCGTGGGTGTCCTCGATGACCTCGCCGGTCACGGCCACCCACTCGTACGGGTTCTCGCGCTGGATGACGGTCACGGTCGCGTGCCCGGTGCGGCGCAGGTTCGCCGGCCACGCGCGGCCCTCGGCGGTGTTCACGACGACGTTGCCGTCGTCGTCGGCGTCGACCCACACGACGACGCTCTGGATCGTCCCGTCCTTGCGGAGGGTCGACAGCGTCGCGTAGTTCTTGTCCTTCACCAGCTCCAGCGCGGGTCCTTCGAGCCTGTCGGCCATGCGTTCCCTCCGGTGACGATGATCGCGGCGAAATCTACAGGCCGTAGATTCAGGCCATGAGCGCGCTTCCCGAGGAGGTCCGCATCCGCGAGGTCGGGCCGCGCGACGGCTTCCAGAACGAGCCGGAGGTGATCCCCACCGACGACAAGGTCCGGCTCGTGGAGATGCTCGCGCGCACCGGCCTGCGGCGCCTGGAGGTGACGAGCTTCGTGCGGGCCGACGTCATCCCGCAGCTCGCCGACGGCGCCGAGGTGCTGCGGCGCGCCGACATCCCCGGCGAGGTCGCCGTGTCGGTCCTCGTCCCCAACGAGCGGGGGCTGGAGGCCGCGCTGGGGCAGCGCGACCGCATCGACGCCGTCAGCGTCTTCCTGTCGGCGTCGGAGACCCACAACCGCCGCAACGTGAACCGCTCGATCGCGGAGTCGCTCGCCGGGCTGGAGCGCGTCCTGCCGCGCGCCCGCGAGGCCGGGCTCGACGGGCTGGCCGTCATCTCGACGAGCTTCGGCTGCCCGTTCGAGGGCCACGTGCCGCCCGAGCGGGTCCTCGACATCGCCCGCCGCCTCGTCGCCGCGGGCGCCACCGAGATCGGCTTCGGCGACACGACCGGGATGGCGAACCCGGTCCAGGTGCGCCGCTTCTTCGAGCAGGCCGCGCGGGCGCTGCCCGGCGTCGAGCTCACCGCCCACTTCCACAACACGCGCGGGCAGGGGCTGGCGAACGTCCTCGCCGCGCTCGAGGCCGGCTGCACGTCGTTCGAGTCGTCGTTCGGCGAGCTCGGCGGCTGCCCGGTCCCGGCCGGGGCGACCGGCAACATCGCCACCGAGGACCTCGTGTCGATGCTCGAGGAGATGGGCGTGCGCACCGGCGTGGACCTGCCGAAGCTGCTCGAGGCCGCCCGCGAGGTCCAGCGCGTCCTCGGCCGGCCGCTGGGCAGCCACACGCTCGTGGCCGGGCCCGTCGACTGGCACGGGACGGCATGAGCGGCCGCCTGGGCGAGGACGTCGCCGCGCTCGCCGCGATCGTGCGCGACTCGGCCGGGGCGGGCGAGCGCGAGAGCGCGCGGTGGCTCGCCGGCCGGCTGCGGGAGCTCGGCGTCGACGACGTCGCGATCGAGCCCTACCGCGGCCCGCGCACGTACGCGTGGGCGCACCTCGTCCACGCGCTCGCCGGGCTGGCCGCCGCGGCCCGCGGCAGCCGCGCGCTCGCGCTCGCCGCGCTCGCCTCCTACGAGCTGGAGGTCAGCGGGCGGCTGCCGTGGGTGCGGCGGCTGCTGCCCGCCGGGGAGGGCGCGAACGTCGTCGGGCGCATCCCGGCCGCCGGCCGCCGGCGGCGGACGCTCGTCCTCGTCGCCCACCACGACGCCGCCCGCACCGGCCTCATGTGGCACCCGCGGCTCGTGAACGCCGGGGCGGCGCTGCGCAACCGCCGCCGCGTCAGCCCGCCCGCGGCCGGAGCGCTCGGCCTGGCCGCGCTGGCGACCGCGACCGGCACCCGCGCCGGGCGGCGGATCGGCGGCGCCGTCCACGCGCTCGCCGCCGCGCTCCTGCTCGACGTCGCCCGCTCGCCCACCGTCCCGGGCGCCAACGACAACGCCAGCGGCGTCGCCGGCGCCCTCGAGCTCGCCCGCCGGCTCGTCGCCCGCCCGCTCGACGGGGCCGAGGTCGTCGTCGCGCTCACCGGCGCCGAGGAGTCCGGGATGGCGGGGATGGCCGCGTTCCTCGACGCGCACCCGCTCGACCCCGGCGACGCGTTCGTGCTCGGCCTCGACACGATCGGCAGCGGCCGGCCGATCGTCGCGGTCGGGGAGGCGACGCTCCTGCCCCACCGCTACCGCGAGGCGGACGTCGCGTTCGTCGAGCGCGCCGCCCGCGACGCCGGGCTGGCGCCGCCCGAGCGCTGGCGGACCGGCGCCTGGACCGACCCCGTGCTGGCGACGTTCCGCGGGCTGCCGGCCGTGTCGCTGCTGTCGGTCGACGCGCAGGGCGGCTACGGCCGCTACCACGTGCCGCAGGACACGCCCGAGCACGTCGACCTCGGGTCGGTCGCCCGCTGCGTCGACCTCGCCGAGGCGGTCGCGCGGGCGCTCTGAGGGCCGCTACCAGACGTCGCCCGGGCGCCAGTCGCAGGTCAGCTCGCCGGCGAGGTCGAGCGGCGCGCCGGCGGGGAGGACCCAGACGCCGCCGTCGTCGTCGGGGGTGCGGACGATCCCGTCGGGCGTCAGCGCCGACGTCGGCCCCTCCCAGCGGTGCCAGCCGCGGGCCGCGTAGAGCCGGGCGCCCTCGTCGCTGGCCCCGAGGGCGCCGAGCTCGCAGGCCCCGCGGACGATCCGCTCGACGGCGGCCATGAC
>JADGIB010000188.1 GCA_019683665.1 Solirubrobacteraceae bacterium | reverse complement strand
CCGCGGGGGGCGGTCCTGGGGGCGGCGCGGGTCGCCGGGGGGGGGGGGGGGGGCGGGGCGGCGCCGGCCCGCCGGCGCGTCAGGCCCGGCGCCGCCGCCGCGACGTCGCCGCGTCGACGACGACCGCGCCCAGGAGGACGGCGCCGGTGACCATGAACTTCGTGTCGGAGCTGTAGGCGAGCAGGTCCATGCCGTTGCTGATCGAGCCGATCACGAGCGCGCCCAGCAGCGCCGACCACACCCGGCCGCGCCCGCCGAACAGCGACGTGCCGGCGATCACCGGGCCGGCGATCGACAGCAGCAGCAGGTCCGAGCCGCCCGACGACTGGTTCACCGCCAGCAGGCGGGAGGCGAGCATGATCCCGCCGCAGGCGGCCATCATCGACGCGAGCGCGAAGACCGCGACGCGGACGCGCCCGACGCGGATGCCGGCCCGCCGCGCCGCCTCCTCGTTGCCGCCGACCGCGTAGACGTGGCGGCCGAAGCGGGTGCGCTGCGTGACGTAGTCGAACAGGATCACGAAGCCGACGAGGATGACGAGCGCCAGTGGCAGCCCGCGGTCCTGGTTGACGATCCAGACCGTGAGCAGGACCGGGATCGCGACCGCGACGATCCGCGCGACGACGAGCCCGGCCGGGAGCGCGTCGAGGCCCGCCTTCAGGCGCTCCCGGCGGCCGGCGAGCGCCACCGCCGCGTAGACGGCGATGAGCGCCGCCGCGATGATCCAGCCGACGACGTCGTCGAAGAACGTCCCGGCCAGGTCGACGATGAACGCCGCGTTCAGGTTCACCGTGCCGGTGTCGCCGAGGACCCACAGCAGCGCGCCCTGCCAGCCGAGCAGTCCTGCGAGCGTGACGACGAACGACGGGATCCCGAAGCGGGTGTGGACGAACCCCTGGAACGTGCCGATCGCCAGGCCGGCGGCGATCGCGACGAGGACGGCCAGCACCGGCGACCAGCCGTGCTTGACGTTCAGCACGGCCATGATCGCCGCGCACAGGCCGGAGACGATCGCGACCGACAGGTCGATCTCGCCGAGCAGGAGGACGAGCACGACGCCGACCGAGATGAGGCCGATGCCCGCGATCTGCAGCGACAGGTTCGTGAGGTTGACCGCCGACAGGAAGCGGTCGTGGGCGAGCCCGAAGATGATCCAGATGACGGCGAGCGTGATGAGCACGCGCAGCGACCCGTACTCGCCCTGGCTGAAGCGGCGCAGGAACTCGCGCGGGCTGCGCGGCATCGGCGCGGACTCGGCGGATCGCGCCGCGGCGCTGGAGGTGCTCACGACGGCTCCTTCCCGTTCGAGCGCAGGCCGGTGATCGCGGCGACGACCTCCTCGCGGGTCGTGTCCGCGGTGGCGAAGTCCCCGTTGTTGCGGCCCAGGTAGAGGACCTGGATGCGGTCGGCCACCGCGAAGACGTCGGCCATGTTGTGGCTGATGACGACGACGCCGAGGCCGCGGTCGCGCAGGCGCCGCACGAGGTCGAGCACCTGCTTGGTCTGCGGCACGCCGAGCGCGGCGGTCGGCTCGTCGAGGAGCACGACCTTCGGCTCGCCGAGCAGCGACCGCGCGATCGCGACCTGCTGGCGCTGGCCGCCCGACAGCGAGGCCACCTCGGTGCGGACGCTGGGGATCGTCGTCGAGAGCGTCCCCAGCAGCTCCTTGGCCCGCTGCTCCATGCGCGTCTCGTCGAGCTGCGGGCCGACGCGGACGAGCTCGTGGCCGAGGAACAGGTTGCCGACGACGTCGAGGTTGTCGGCGAGCGCGAGGTCCTGGTAGACGGTCGCGATCCCCAGGTCGGTGGCGTCCTGCGGGCTGCGCACGTCGACCGGCTCGTCCTCGAAGCGGCACTCGCCCGCGTCGGCGGAGTAGATGCCCGACATGACCTTCACCAGCGTCGACTTGCCGGCGCCGTTGTCGCCGACGAGCGCGACGACCTCGCCGGCGTGGACGTCGAAGTCGACGCCGTCCAGCGCTTGGACCGCCCCGAACCGCTTCGAGATCCCCCGAAGCGACAGGACGGGTGTGGGCTCGGTCATGTCGGGCAGTCCTCCCTTCGTCCGCGGCCGGCGGCTAGCCGCCGATGCCGGCCTCCTCGCAGGCCTTCTGGTACTCGGCGGTGCAGATCTGCTCCGCGGTCCAGAACCCGTCGGCGACGATCGTGTCGTTGATGTTGTCCACGGTCACCGCGACCGGCTCGAGCAGGACCGACGGGACCATGCCCTGGCCGTTGTCCTCCTCGCCGTTGACGAGGCCGGCCGGCGGCTCCCCGCCCTGCAGGAGCGCGAACGCCAGCTCGGCGGCCGCCTCGGCCTCCGGCTTGATCGCCTTGTAGACGGTCATGTACTGCTCGCCGGCGACGATCCGCTGGATCGCGGCCAGCTCCGCGTCCTGGCCGGTGACCGGGATCTGCTTCGGGTCCATGCCGGCCGACTTCATCGCGGCGATCGCGCCGCCCGCGGTGCCGTCGTTGGCGGCGTAGACGCCCTTGATGCGGTCCTTGCCGACGGCGGTGATCGCCTGCTCCATCTCCTGCTGGGCCTTGTCGGGCGACCAGTCGGGCGTGTCGTACTGCTTGGCGATCTCGACGCCGCGCTGCTCGAAGACGCTGTTGGAGCCCTCCTTGAAGAGCTTCGCGTTGTTGTCGGTCGGCGCGCCGTTGATCTTCACGATCGGGCCGGTCGGGTTGCCGTCCTCCTCGAGCTTGTCGCTGAGGGACTCGGCCTGCAGCTCGCCGACCTTCGTGTTGTCGAACGAGATGTAGTAGTCGACGGGCGCGTCGAGGATCAGGCGGTCATAGGAGATGACCGGCACGTCGGACTGCTTGGCGCGGTTGACGATCGCCGCGGCCGAGGCCGAGTCGACCGGGTCGAGGACCATGACCTTCACGCCCTCGGTCAGCGCCGCCTCCGCCTGGCTCTGCTGCTTGGAGGCGTCCTGGTCGGCGTTCGAGTAGACGATCTCGCAGTCCGGGCACAGCTCCTTCATCTTGCGCTCGAAGCCGGGTCGGTCCTGCGACTCGTAGCGGGCGGTCTTCGACTCGGGCAGCAGGAGCGCGATCTTGCCGCTCGCGCCGCCGCCCTCCTGGGTGGCGGCCTGGGTGGCGCCGCCGCCCGTGCTCGTGGAGCCGTCGTCGTCGTCGCCGCAGGCGCCGATCGCGAGGGCGCCGGCGCCGATGGCGGCGACGGACAGGATCGTTCGCATGGTCATGGTGTGGGCTCCTCCTCAGGACCCGCCGGCGGCGAGGCCGCCGGTCGCTTGCACCAGGGGCCGGTCGGCCTCGCCGATGGCGAGCGCGATCGCCCCCCGGACCTCCGCCTGCTCGCCGAGCAGCCCGGTCGTGACCACGGCGTCCTCCGCCGCCGTGGGGATCGCGTAGCGGCGCAGCGCGCCGCGCAGCGGATCCAGCAGCAGGTCGCCGGCGGCGCTCAGGTCGCCGCCGACGATGATCCGCGCCGGGTTGAGCAGGTTGCACAGCATGGCCACCGCCCGGCCGATGTGCTGCCCGGCGTCGGCGATGACCCGCCGGCACCCGGGGTCGCCCCCGCGCGCCAGCCCGATGACGTCCTCGATGTCGAGGTCCGTCCCGTGGGTGCGGCTGAGCTGCTCGAGCAGGCTCGGCGCCGCCGCGACCGTCTCCAGGCAGCCGCGGTTGCCGCAGCGGCAGACGTGCCCGTCCTCGTTAGCGAGCAGGTGGCCGATCTCGCCGGCCGTCCCGCCCGCCCCGTGGTGGATGCGCCCGCCGATGACGATCCCGGCGCCGATCCCGGTGCTGACCTTCAGGTAGACGATCTCCTGGACGCCGCGCCCGGCCCCGAACCGCGCCTCGCCGAGCGCGCCGAGGTTCGCGTCGTTCTCGACGACGACGGGCAGGCCGAGGCGGCGCTCCATCTCCTCGCCGACGCGGACGTCGACCCAGCCGGGCAGGATCGAGCTCGAGCCGACGCTGCCGGTCACGTGGCGGATCGGGCCGGGGACGCCCATGCCGACGTTGACGACGCGGTCGCGGGGGATCCCGGCGGCGGCGAGCACCTCGTCGACGAGCTCGACGGCGGCGGCGAAGCCGTCGCCGGCGGACTGGTCGACGTCGAGCGCGCGCTCGGCCTGGGCGAGGATCGCGTGCGACAGGTCGGCGACGGCGACCCGCAGGTGGGAGTGGCCGACGTCGATGCCGATGGCCGCGCCGGCGGAGCGATCGAGGGCGAGCAGGACCGGGGGCCGGCCCGCGCCGGCGGCGTCGCGCTCGTCGGACGGCTCGCGCTCGGTGACGAGCCCGCGGGCGATGAGCTCGGTGACGAGGGAGGAGACGGTCGTGCGGGAGAGACCGGTCTGGCGCGCGATCTCGGCCCGGCTGGCGGTCCCCTGGGCGAGGAGCACGTCGATCACCCGCAGGAGGTTGTGCTCCCGGAGGGACTCCAGCGACCCGGTGCGCGGCGAGAGGCCCACGGCGAGGTCATGGTCGGACTCCCGGTGCGATTTGTCAAGGCTCCGACGTTAAGAACGGGTTACAGCGTCCAATTTGTCCGAGAAGTGGACTAAGCGGGAAGCCTACCCGGGGCGCGGTGCGCGCCAGGGCGCCTCGTCGTATCCTCAGGCGCCCACGGATGCCCGACCTGTCCCTGCCGGAAACCCCGACGACCCCGCCCCCGGGGGTCTCGGTACACCCGGTCGAGGGACTCGGATCGGTCGAGCGCCTTCTCGCCGGCGTGGACGTCGGCGCCGACGACCTCGTCGACCCGCCGCTGATCGAGTCGGCCGCCGCGACGCAGCGGCCGTCGGTCCTCGAGACCGCCGACGGCGACCGGGTCCCGTTCCCGCTGCTGGCCACGGACGCCAGCGTCCTCGGCGCGATGTTCTCGATCCCGCTCGAGCAGGCGTGGGCGCTGCTGCCGGCGACCGAGCGGCTCGTGCCGCTGCGCGTGACGCCGCGGCGCGCCGCCGTCTCGCTCTTCGCCTGGCAGGTCCGCCGCGGCACGTACGGGGCCTACCACGAGGTCGGCGTCGCGATCCCGGTGCTGCTCGACGCGCCCAAGCCGCCCGCCCCGGCGCCGCCGTCCCTGTGGCGCGACCCGGCGATCGGCTACTACGCGGTCGAGCTGCCGGTCGACAGCGAGCGGGTGGCCCAGGCCGGGGCCGGGCTCATGGGCCTGCCGCACGTCGTCGGCGAGGCGACGATGGAGATCGGCGAGCGGGGCGGCCGCGCGACGCTCGCGCTCGACGGCAGCCCGACGGCCGAGCTCGCGGTGCATCTCGGGCGCTGGCCCCACCGCCGGCGCGTCGACCTCTCCTTCCAGAGCTACTCGCTGCTCGGCGGGCGGATCGTCCGCACCCGCTACCTCGCGGTCGGCGACGGCTACCGCGGGCGGCGGGGGACCGCGAGCGTCAGCTTCGGCGAGCGGCCGCGGCGGGTGCAGCGCCTCGCGCGGCTGCAGCTCAGCCGGCGGCCGCTGGAGCTGCGGGTCGTGTCGCGGATGAACTGGATCGCCGCACCGCCCGAGGACGCGGGCGCGGTCTGAGGACGCCCGCCCGGGGCGAGGGGTCGGCCTAGTGGGTGATCGCGGGGCCGCAGGCCTCGACGTCGGCGCGCAGCCGGTCGGCGCGCTCGGCGGTCCAGCGGCCGGTGACGACGAGCCGGTCGAGCAGCTCCTCGACGGCGTCGAGCGCCTCCTGGGCGGCGGGGTCGGCCGTGATGTCCTCGCAGAACAGCAGCGTGTCGGCCGACTCGCGCAGCAGGTCCTGCTCGGCCGGCTGCAGCTTCGTCGGGCCGACCTCGGCCAGGGTGGCCGTCACACGACCGTAGGCCTGGGCGCGCTCGGAGGTCATCGCCACTCACGGTAGCGTCCCGCGCGTGCTGCTGCGACCAGTCGACGACGGGGTCATCGCGATCGGGCAGGCATCGCACGCCTGGGTGTCGGGCCAGCTCGCCCGCGCGTGGCGGCCGAAGCCGCAGCCGTGGGAGGACGTCTGCCTGGCGGCCGAGCAGCACGACGTCGGCATGGCGCAGTGGGACCTCGCCCCGGCGCTGAACCCGCGCACCGGGCTGCCGCAGACGTTCGTCGAGATGGACCTCGACACCCACCTGCGGCTCTGGCACGCGGCCCCGGCGCGGCTGTTCACCCAGAGCCGCTACGCCGCGCTGCTCGTCTCCCTGCACGGGACGAAGCTCTACGGCCGCCGGGACCTGTCGACGCTCGACGTCGCCGAGGCCGACCGGATCCGCGCCTACCTCGCCGAGCAGCGGGCGCTGCAGCAGCGCCTGGCCGCCGAGGTCGGCGCCGACTGGGAGACGCTGCGCGCCCAGCAGTCGCTCATGTTCACCTGGGACGGGCTGTCGCTCGCGCTCCTGCTCGGCTGGGACCCGCACGAGGTCGAGGGGATCACGCTGCGCGGCGGCGCGACCGTCGACCCGTGGCCGTTCGCCGGCGACGAGCTGACCGTCGTCTGCGAGGGGCGGCGCCTGCGCGGCCGCTACGCCGACGAGGCCGAGCTGCACGCCGCGCTGGAGCGCGCCCCGCTGGAGCGGCTCGAGCTCACGCTGCGCCCCGCGGCCTGAGCCGCCGCCGTTGTCGGATCACGGTCGGTATGCGGCCGCGAGACGACAACGGCGCCCGGGGTCAGGGCAGGACGCCCTCGATCCGCAGGAGCGCCGCCTTGCGCTCCATGCCGCCGGTGTAGCCGCCGAGGCCGCCGCCGCTGCGCAGCACGCGGTGGCACGGGACGACGATCGGGACCGGGTTGCGGCCCAGGGCCGAGCCGGCGGCGCGGATCGCCCGCGCGTTGCCGGCGTCGGCGGCGACGTCGCGGTACGTGCGCGTCTGGCCGAACGGGATCGCGGCCGCGGCCTCCAGGACCCGGCGGCCGAACGGCGTGGCGACGGCGCTGAGGTCGAGCGGCAGCTCGAAGCGCGTCCGGCGCCCCTCGAAGTACTCGTCGAGCTCGCGGCGCACGTCGTCCAGGCGCGCCGGCGCCTCGAGCACCCGCGGCGACAGCCGGGCCGCGAGCTGCTGGGCGACGGCGTCGACGCCGCCGTTGACGTCGGCGTAGGCGAGGGCAGCGAGGCCGCGCGGGGTGCGGGCGGCCACGAGCGTGCCCAGCGGCGAGTCGACCGCCGCGTAGGCGACGTCGAGCAGGCCCTCGGCGGCGGCGCGGTCGGCGAGCCGCTCGAGCAGGCCGGGCGGGGGGGACGACGTGGGCG
>JADGIB010000187.1 GCA_019683665.1 Solirubrobacteraceae bacterium | reverse complement strand
CGCGCGGCGGGGGGCGCGCCCGGGGGGGCGCGCGGGGGGCGGGGGGCCGCGCCGCGCTCGCGGCGGCGCGCCGCGAGCGGGCTAGCGGTAGAGCTCGAGCTCGCTGAGGCCGACCGACGTCGAGACCCCGTCGTCGGGGCCGGCGGCGAAGTAGACGAGCAGCCAGCGCACCTTGCCGGTGCCGACGCCGTCCTCGCCGAGCGTGATCCGGGTCGGGCCGTCGACGTCGAGCTGGGTGGCGAGGACCTTCCAGCGCTTGTCGGCCAGCGACTCGGGGGCGGTGTCGCCCTTCGCGCCGTAGACCTCGATCGTCGTGCCCGGCGTCGTCGGCGTGACCGTCAGGCGGCGCAGCTTCGTCGGCGTGCCGAGGTCGATGAGCAGGCCGGCCTGCGGGGTGGCGACGAGCTCGGGGGTCGGCAGCGCGACCGACCAGCTCGTGGCCGGGTCGCCGTCGAGCACGGCGGCCGGGTCGCCGCTGAAGTCGGCGTCGGCGTGGACGCGCGGCGGCGGCGAGCCGTCGGCGGGCGCCGCGGCGCCCGGCTGCGGCGGGTTGAAGGCGACCACCGGCGTCGCCTCGGGGTCGAGCTCGACGGCGACGAGCGGGGCGCGCGTGATCGGCTTGGGCCGGTCCTCGCCGCCCTTCGCCCCGCTGCCCCGGTCGCCGCCGGCGGACGCGCCGGGCGACGGCGCGGGCGCGGCCGGCGCGGGCGGGGCCGCCGGGAAGGCGCCCGGGTCGCCGAACCCGTCGTCGAACCCGTCGTCGAAGCCGCCGTCGAACCCGTCGTCGATCGGGGGCTCGGCCGCGGGCGGGGCGACCGGCGGCGGCACGTCGGCCGACCCGTCGTCGACGGGCGGCACGGCCTCCTCGGGCGGGATGTCGACCGGCGGCGGCTTGGGCACGCCGTCCTGCGCGGCCGGGGCCTGGGCGACCTGCGTGGGCGGCGGCTCGTCCGCGCCGCCGCGCAGTGCCGCGTACGCGGCGGCGACCGCGCCCGAGGCCATGACGAGCGTCACGGCGATGACGGCGGCGGCGGTGCGCCAGCCCGGCAGCCCGCTGCGGCGCTCCGGCGGCACGGCGGCCGCGCCGCACTCCAGGCACCACTCCTGGTCCTCGGCGAGGGCCGCCCCGCACATCGCGCACGCGCGCGCCACGGGCGGGGGCGCCGTCTCGGGGGCGGCGTCCTCGGGGGCGGCCTCGGCGGCCTCGGGGTCGTGCAGCAGGCGTTCCACGCTGGCGCTCAGTGTTGCAGCTCGCAGATCCTGGAACGCGCCGGCGGCGCGGAAGTCGCGCCCGCCCGGCGGCGCCTCAGCGCGTCCAGGCGGGCAGCGCCGCCCGGCGCGCGAGGACGGTGGCGCGGGTCCCGTCGTACGGGATCGCGATCACGTTGCTGCGGCGCGGCTCGTCGAAGAGGCCGTCGTAGGCGAGGACGGTCGTCCCGTCCGACGACAGGCCGGCCACGCCGATCGCGTCGGCCCGCCGCGGGCCGATCCGCCGCTGAGCGCCGGTCGCCGGGTCGACCGCGACCGGGTAGGACGTGTCCTGGCCGCCGAACTGGGCGAGCAGGCGGGTGCCGTCGGCCGACCACGCCACCGGGACGAGGCCGGTCAGCAGCCACGGGATCCGCCCGCGGGTGAGCCGGCGCTGGCCGCTGCCGTCGGGCGCCATGAGCCACAGGTGGTACTTCGGCCCGTCGTCGTGGCGGTGGCGGCCGGTCGGGCGGCTCCAGCGCGTGTAGGCGATCTGCGTCGGCCCCCACACCGGGTAGAGGGCGTGGCCGTGGGTGGTCAGGCGCCGCGGCTCGCCGCCCGCGACCGGCACGACCCACACGTCGGACCGCCCCCACAGCCGGTCGCTCGTCTTGCGCCCGTAGACGAGCTGGGTGCCGTCGGGCGAGAAGCCGGCGCCGTAGAAGTACCCGGTCGCGATCCGGCGGGTCGCGCCGGTGGCGACGTCGACGAGGACGAGCGTCTGGCGCCCGATCTCGGGGCCGACGGTCGTCGCGATCGTCGTCGAGTCCGGCGACCACGCGAAGACCCCGAAGAACGCCCCGGCCGACCAGTTGCGCAGGAGCGCGCGCGGCTCGCCGCCGGCGGCCGGGATCACGAGCAGGCGCTGGACGCGGCGCGTGTACGGGCTGCCGTAGGCGACGGTCGCCCCGTCGGGCGAGATGCGCGGGTCGTGGCCGGCGGCGAGGAGGCGCTGGCCGGTGCCGTCGTCCTCGGCGACCCACACCCACGACGGGATCGCGCCGCGCTGGAAGACGAGCGTGGCCTGGGCGGAGGCCGGGACGAGCAGGAGGACGGCGAGCAGGCCGCCGAGGAGCAGGAGCCGCGACATGGGCGGTGACCGTAGCGCTCCGGGCCGCCCGGCGCCACGCCGGTCAGCGCAGGTCGAAGCCGCCGCGGTCGCCCTTGTAGAGCCCGTCGCCGGCGATGAGGACCTTCACCGTGCGGCGCAGGATCTCCAGGTCGAGCCGCCAGGAGCGGTGCTCGATGTACCAGAGGTCGAGCTCGATGCGCTCCGACCACGGCAGCGAGGCCCGCCCCTGCACCTGCGCCCAGCCGGTGATCCCGGGCTTGACCGCGAGGCGGCCGCGCTGGCGCTCGGTGTAGCGGGCGACCTGAACGGGGATCGTCGGTCGCGGGCCGATGATCGACATCTCCCCGCGCAGGACGTTGACGAGGTTGGGCAGCTCGTCGATCGAGGTCCGCCGCAGGAACGCGCCGACCCGGGTGATGCGCGGGTCGCCCTCGGTGACGGCCATGCCGGCGCCCATCCCCTCCGCGCCCTGGACCATCGTGCGCAGCTTGTAGACGTCGAACTCGCGCCCGTGCTGGCCGACGCGGCGCTGGCGGTAGATCGGGTGGCCGGGCGACTCCAGCCGGATCGCGACGATCGCCGCCAGCAGGATCGGCGAGGTGACGGCGAGGACGATCGCCGCGACGGCGATGTCGAACAGGCGCCGGGTCACCGGGTCCCTTCCGGCGCGTCCCAGCCGGCGGGGGTGCCGTGGCGCAGCCAGTCGTAGAGGCCGGCGGCCAGCGACGCGGTCGTGAGCACGTAGTAGCGGGCGAGCAGGAGCGGCCGCCGGCGCAGCCGGCCGCCGGCGGCGGCCGCGGCGAGCAGGCCGAGCTGGGCGGCGAGCAGGAGCCTGTGGCGGCGCCAGCGGGCGATCGTCGCCGCCAGCGCGACGAGGTGCAGGAACGGGGTCGCGTAGCGCAGCGCCCGGTGGGAGGCGACGAACAGCGCGTAGCGGGCGTCGTAGCCGCGCGGGTCGAGCAGGCCGCCGCGGACGACGATCGGCCAGCCGTGGCTCATCATCCGCCGCTTGCGGGCGAACTCGCCCTCGATCGAGGGGACCATCTTCTCGGTCGCGCGCGCCTGCGGCACGTAGACGGCCCGCCAGCCGTTCTTGACCATCCGGAACGGGAACGACAGGTCGTGGCCCATGATCGGGTCGACCTCGACGTAGGCCTCGCGCCGCGTCGCGTAGATCGCGCCGTTGCCGCCGGTGACCGAGGCGAGGTCGGACTCCATCTCGCGCAGCCACATCTCGTAGCGCCAGTAGACGCCCTCCTGGTTCGTCCCCGCCTCGTTGACGAACGTCACCTGGCCGCAGGCGTAGCCGACCTCCGGGTCGGCGAACGCGCTGACGAGCTCGCGCAGCGCGTCGGGCTCCCACATCGCGTTCGCGTCGGAGAACGCGACGATCTCGCCGGGCGCCCGGCGCACGGCGGCGTCCTGGGCGCGGATCTTCCCGCCGCGCGGCAGGTCGAGGACGAGGTCGGCGCCGGCGGCGCGGGCCAGCTCGACGGTGCGGTCGGTCGACCCGTCGGAGGCGACGACGACCTGGAGCTTCTCGCGCGGCCAGTCGAGCGCGAGCGCGTTGCGGACCTTGCGCTCGATGACGACCTCCTCGTCGTGGGCCGCGATGACGAGCGTCACCCGCGGCTCGATCGGCGCGCGCCGGACGGGCCGGGCCGGCAGGACGCGGCGCAGCAGCGCGAGCAGGGCGCCGTAGCCCGCCTGGGCGTAGGCGATCAGGCCGATCGAGGCGTAGAGGACGGCGCGGAGCATCGCGGGGAGGGTACGCGCCGGGCGCGGCGCCTCACGCGGGCCGGGGCGGGTCGCCCATGAGGTAGCGGGGGCCGGCGCCGCGGCGGCCGGCCAGGTCGCCGGGGTTGGCGAGCTGGCAGCGGTCGAGCGACAGGCAGCCGCAGCCGATGCACTCGGTCAGCCCGACCTTCAGCCGCTCGAGCTCGGCGATGCGCGCGTCGATGCGGGCCGTCCAGGTCGCCGACAGCTCGCCCCAGTCCCTGCGGTTCGGGGCGCGGTCGTCGGGCAGGCGCGCGAGCAGCTCCCCGATCTCCTCAAGGCTGAGCCCGATCCGCTGGGCGAAGACGATGAACGCGACCCGGCGGATGACCGCGCGGCGGTAGCGGCGGTGGCCGGCGCCGGTCCGCTCAGGCGAGATCAGCCCGCGCTCCTCGTAGTAGCGCAGCGCCGAGGCGGCGACCCCGCTGCGGCGCGCGACCTCGCCGATCGTGAGCAGGTCGTCCATGGGCCGCACAGGCAAGCACAGCGCCCCCTTGACTTCAAGTGCGCTTGAAGGTGCAGGATGGCGCGCCATGAGCCTCGTCACCGAGCTGATCCTCCTCGCCGCCTGGGCCCGCGACGACGACGGCGGCGCCGACGCCCCGGGCCTCGACGACCTCGCCCCCGCCCTGTGGGCGGCGGCCCCGGCTACAGCCGCTTCGCGTCCAGCAGCCGGCGCAGGAAGCGGCGCGTCTCCTCGCGCTCGGGCGCCTCGAACAGCTGCTCGGGCGCCCCTCGCTCGACGATGAGGCCCTCGTGCAGGAAGCAGATCTCGTCGGCCACCTCGGCCGCGAACGACATCTCGTGCGTGGCCAGGAGCATCGTCATCCCGTCGGCCTTGAGGTCGCGCACGAGCGCGAGCACCTCGCCGACGAGCTCGGGGTCGAGCGCGCTCGTGACCTCGTCGAGCAGGAGCGCGCGCGGGCGGGTCGCCAGCGCGCGGACGATCGCGACCCGCTGCTGCTGGCCGCCCGAGAGCCGGTCGGGCCTGTCGCCGGCGCGGTCGGCCAGCCCGAAGCGGTCGAGCAGCTCGAGCGCGTGGGCGCGCGCCTCCTCGCGGTCGCGCCGGTGGGCGCGGACCGGGGCGAGGACGACGTTCTCGAGCACGGTCAGGTGCGGGAACAGGTTGTAGCCCTGGAAGACCATCCCCAGGCGCCGCCGGACCCGGTCGGGGCGCACCGACGGGTCGGTGACGACCTCGCCGTCGAGGAGGACGTCGCCGTCGTCGATCTCGTCGAGCAGGTCGATGCAGCGCAGCAGCGTCGACTTGCCCGAGCCCGACGCGCCGATGAGCGCGACCGCCTGGTGCTCGTGCACGGCGAGGTCGATGCCGCGCAGCACCGGCTTGTCGCCGTAGGCCTTCGTGACCCCGCGGACCTCGATGACGGCGCTCATGCGGCCCGGCTCCGGCGCTGGACGACGTCGACGAGGCGCGCCATCGGGATCGTGACGCACAGGTAGAGGAGCGCCGCGGCCAGCAGCGGCGTGTAGTTGAACGTCGAGGCGGCCTCGATCTGGGCGACGCGAAACGCCTCCAGCGGCCCGAGGATCGCGACGAGGGCGACGTCCTTCTGCAGCGAGATGAAGTCGTTGAGCAGCGGCGGCACGACGCGGCGGACCGCCTGGGGCAGGATGACGAAGCGCAGCGCCTGGCCCTCGGTGAGCCCGACGGCGAGCGCGGCCTGGCGCTGGCTGGCGTGGACCGAGTCGATCCCCGCCCGGTAGACCTCTGCGACGTAGGCCGTGTAGGAGACGGTCAGCGCGATCCCGCCCAGGAGGACCGGGTCGCTCGGCGCGCCCTCGAACGCGAGCGCCGGAACGCCGAAGCCGACGAGGTAGACGAGGAGGATGACCGGGATGCCGCGGAACACGTCGACGTAGGCGGCGGCGAACGCCCGCAGCGGGAAGAGCGCCGGGCTGCGGGTCGTGCGCACGAGCGCGACGACGAGCCCGAGCACGAGCACGCACAGCTCGACGATCACGAACAGCTTCACGTCGAGCCAGAAGCCCGACAGGACGTCGGGGAAGCTCGTGCGGAACGCCTCCCAGGAGAAGAACGTCTCGCGCACGTCGGGCCAGCCGGGCGTGGAGCCGACGAGCCAGACGACGAGGACGACGGCGAGGACGGTCGAGACCGTCGCGGTCGCGGCGCCGCGCCGCGCACGCCGTCGCTTGGCGGCGGCGCGGGCGGCACGGCGGTCATCCATGGCGACGTTCGGGGGTGCGGCCGGGGCTAGCGCAGCTCGGGCGCGCCGGCGGCCTCGCCCATCCACTGCTCCTCGAGGCGGTCGAGCTCGCCCGAGTCGCGCAGCGCGGTGATCGCCTGGTCCACGCACGCGGTCAGCGGCGAGTCCTTCGCGAGCACGACGCCCCACGAGTCGCCGCCGGGCGCGTCGAACTGCCCGACGATCTTCGCGTTCTCGACCTGGGCGGCCGTCACGTAGAACGCGGTCGGCAGGTCGACGACGACGGCGTCGACCTGGCCCTGCTTCAGCGCGGTGACGACGTCGTTGGAGTCGTTGAAGACCTTCGGCTGCGTGTTCGGCTGGATGACCTGCTCGACGGCGTCGAGGCTCGTCGTGCCGATCTGCACGCCGAGCTGGACGTCCTTGAGGTCGGCCAGGCTCGCGGCGCCGGCGGCCGGCGAGTCCTCGAGCGCGACGACCGCCTGCGGGGCGGTGTAGTACGGCTCGGAGAAGTCGACGCGCTCGGCGCGCTTCGGCGTGATCGAGATCTGGTTGATGTCGAAGTCGAAGTCCTTCGGCCCCGGGGCGTAGGACGAGTTGAACGGCACGACCGTCCAGGAGACCTCCTCGGGCGTGAAGCCGAGCTGGTCGGCGATCGCGTAGGCGACGGCGCTCTCGAAGCCCTTGCCGTTCGACGGGTCGTCGTCCTCGAAGTAGGGCGGGTAGGCGGGCTTGTCGGTGCCGACGGTGAGCGTGCCCGGCTTGACGAGCTGCAGCTGGTCCTTGGCGCAGACGTCGGCGGCGGCGGTCGCCGTGGTGGCGGCGGCGGACGAGGTGCCGGCGGTGCCCGTGTCGTCGTCGTCGGAGCCGCAGGCGGCGAGCGTCAGCGTGACGGCGGCCGCGGCGCCGACGCCGAGCAGGGTG
>JADGIB010000186.1 GCA_019683665.1 Solirubrobacteraceae bacterium | reverse complement strand
CCCGGGGGGCGGTGGTGGTGGTGGGCCACGACGTCGGCGCGCTCGCGGCCGAGGCGGCGGGCGGCGCCGCCGCCCAGGCCGCCGGCGGCGCCGGTGACGACCGCGACCTTCCCGCGCAGGCTGTCGTGTGGCATGTGCGCGCTCCTCCCGTCAGCCGCCGAAGGGGATGCCCGACAGGATCCCGCCGTCGACCGGGAAGCCGCCGCCGGTCGCGTAGGACCCCTCGCAGACGAGCCACAGCATCATCGCCGCGACCTCCTCTGGTCGCCCGAGTACGCCTTCGCCATCTCCTCCTGCGGCGCGGTCGCCGTCAGCGGCGTGTCGATCATGCCGGGCAGGAGCGCGTTGACGCGGATCCGGTCCGGGCCGAGCTCCATCGCCGCCGCCTTCGTCAGGCCCATGACCGCGTGCTTGCTCGCCGTGTAGTGGGCGAGCGTGCTGACCGCGATCTCGGCCGTCATCGAGGCGGTGTTGACGATCGCGCCGCCCCCGGCCCACCGCATCGAGGGCACGACCGCGCGGATGCCGAGGAAGTGGCCGGTGAGGTTGACGTCGATCGTCCGCCGCCAGCGCTCGGCCGAGAGCCGCTCGATCGGGTCGGGGTCCATGATCCCGGCGTTGTTGACGAGGATCGTGACGGCGCCTGCGCCCCACGCCGGGTCCTCGGCCGCCGCGACCGCCGCCGCCCACGCGTCCTCGTCGGTCACGTCGAGCCGGTGGAAGCGGACGCGCTCGCCCAGCGCCTCGGCCAGCGCCGCGCCCTCCGCCTCGCGGACGTCGCCGACGAGGACGTGCGCGCCCTCGCCCGCGAGCGCCCGCACGTGCGCGGCGCCGATCCCGCGGGCGCCGCCCGACACGATCGCCACCCGTCCCTCCAGCCGGCCCGCGGACGCCGCCGCGGCCCCGCGCTCCTCCGTGCCCATCGCCCCCTCCACGCGGTTTGACCCTCCCGAGAGGTCGTGATTGTATGACTGTATGAGGGTCGCTACGGGGGAGGGTGCGGCGGTGACGCCGCAGGAGCTGGTCGAGCGGGCGCGGGCCCTCAGGCCCCGGCTCATCGCCGAGCAGGCCGAGACCGAGGAGCGGTCGACCTACTCGGAGGGCCTGCACGAGGCCTTCCTCGAGGCCGGCTTCTACCGCATGTACGTGCCCAAGCGCTACGGCGGCCTCGAGGTCGACGTGCCGACGTTCATGCGCGTCGGGGTCGAGCTCGGCCGCGGCGACATGTCGGCCGCCTGGGGGATGTGCCTGGCCGCCAACCACGCGCTCCAGGTCGCGTCCTGGTTCCCGCAGGAGCTCCAGGACGAGGTCTTCGGCAACGGCGACTTCCGCGCCGCGTCGGTCGCCGCGCCGACCGTGCGGGCGACGCCGGCCGACGGCGGCTGGCGGCTCGAGGGCGCCGTCGCCTACTGCTCGGGCATCCCGTGGTCGACGTACTACATGGGCCAGGCGACGCTGCCGGGCGAGAACCCGGACGGCAGCCCGCGGGTCGGCCTGTTCGTCGCGCCGCGCTCGGCGTTCGAGATCCTCGACGACTGGGGGAACACGCTCGGGCTCAACGGCACCGGCTCGAACTCGATCCGCTTCGACGGGGCCGTCATCCCGTCCTACGCGATGATCGAGGACTGCACCATGGTCGACGTGCGCGTCGAGGACGGCACGCCCGGCCTCGAGCTCCACGGCAACCCGATGTACGGCGGCCGGGCGCTCGTCATCTTCACCCTCTCGCTGGCCTGCACGGCGATCGGCGGCGCCTACCAGGCGCTCGACATCTACGCCGACTGGGCCCGCAGCAGGCCGACGCCGGCGCCGCCGTTCATCCCGCGGATCGAGGACGTCGACTTCCAGCGCTGGTACGGGGCGGCGTTCGCGAAGATCCAGACGGCCGAGGCGGCGATGCTGCGCTGCGCCGAGGAGCACATGGAGCTGTGCCGGGCCAACGCGACCGGCGAGCGGCCCTACACGTGGTTCGAGGACGCCCGGCTGGCGGCGATCGCCCGCGAGACGATGGTCATGGCCTGGGAGGCGGTCGAGCAGCACCTCCACCGCACGATCGGGTCGAGCGCGGCCCGCAACGGCGAGCAGTTCCAGCGCATCTTCCGCGACCTGGCCATGCTCGCCGGGCACCGCAACACGACGTTCCGCGACAGCTTCTACCGCCAGCTCGGCGCGATGGCCTACGGCGTCGACATCCCCAGCCCGGGCGGGACGTGGAACGCGCAGCGGTGACCGCCCCGCACCGCGACGGGCTGGCCCCGGTCACCTCGCGCCGGGGGCTGTTCTGGGTCGGCGGCGAGCGGGTCGCCGGCCCCGGCGGGACCGTCCCGCGCGGGCCGATGTTCGTCGCCTGGGAGGCCCCGGCGGGCGAGGCGCGGCCGCTGCCGTTCGTCCTCGTCCACGGCGGCGGCGGCCAGGGGACCGACTACCTCGTGACGCCCGACGGGCGGCCCGGATGGCTGGCGCGGCTCGTCGAGGCCGGGTACGCCGGCTACGTCGTCGACCGGCCCGGCCACGGCCGCTCCCCCTACCACCCGGACGTGCTCGGCCCGATGGGCGGGCCGTTCCCGTTCGAGGCGGGCGCCGGGCTGTTCGCGCCCGGGGACCCGGCGCACACCCAGTGGCCCGGCCCGGGCGGGGTCGACGACCCGGCCCTCGAGGCGTTCATGTGGGGGACCGGGCCGATGATCGCCGACCTCGCCGCCGCCCAGGCGCTCGAGGCCGACCGGCTCGCGCGGCTGCTCGACCTCGTCGGGCCGGCCGTCCTCGTCACCCACTCGGCGGGCGCCGGGTGCGGGTGGCTGGCCGCGCAGGCGCGCCCCGGGCAGGTCGCCGCGCTCGTCCAGATCGAGCCGGCCGGCCCGCCGTTCGCGGCGATCCCGGGCGTCGGCACGCTCGCGTGGGGGCTGACCGCGGCGCCGCTGCGCGTCGACCCGCCCGCCGACGACCCGGCCGCGCTGCGCGACGGGACGCCGCGGCGGCTCGTCGGCCTCGACGGGCTGCCGATCGCGGTCGTCACCGGCGGCGCGTCGCCGTTCGCGGCCTTCGACGAGGAGATCGTCGCGTTCCTGCGCGCGCACGGCTGCGAGCGCGCGCAGCGGCTCCACCTCCCCGACGTCGGCGTCGAGGGCAACGGGCACGGGATCATGCTCGAGCGCAACTCCGACGCGGCGCTGCGGGCGATCCTGGCCTGGGTGGAGGAGCGCGTGGATCAGTAGTCGGCGGCGGCGTCGATCGCGGCCTGGAACTGCTCGTCGGTCACCGGGTCCTGCCAGTCGTGGCCGCCGAGCGAGATCGCGACGTGGGTGAGGTACGTCTCGGGCCCGGCGCCGTGCCAGTGGCGCTCGCCGGGCTCGAACCAGACGACGTCGCCGGCCTGGATCGGCCCGCCGTCGCCGGCGTCGCTGATCGCGAAGCCGCGGCCGTGGGTGACGAGCAGGATCTGCCCGCCGTCGTGGGTGTGCCAGTGGGTGCGCGCGCCGGGCGGGAAGAAGACCGTGTTCACGGTGACCCCGTCGGCCTTCAGCAGCGGCTCGGCCCACACCTCGCCGGTGAAGGTCGGCCCGCGGCGGTCGGACGGCTCGCCCTCGATGCGCCCGCGGTTGATCCTCATGCGCTCGCTCCCTCGCTCGTGGTGTCCTGCAGCCGGACGCCGCCGGCCAGGTCGCCGATCCCGTCGACGACGCGGTTGGAGATCTGATCGCCGTAGCCCATCGCGTTGACGACCTCGAACGCGGCCAGGCAGCCGGGCCCGGTGAACGTCGGCACGCCGGCCCGGGCGACGAAGTCGAGGTAGAGCCGCACGTCCTTGGCCATGAGGCGCCCGGTGAGCCCGCCCTCGAGGTAGTCGCCCCGGACGATGTGCGGAAAGCGGTTGAGCGTGGCGAAGTTCACGCCCGAGCTGCTGTTGAGGACGTCGAGGAAGCGCTCGAGGTCGAGCCCGGCGCGCCGGGCGGCGACCATGACCTCGGACGTCGCCGCGAGCGCGATCCCGTTGAGGAAGTTGTTGAGCAGCTTGGCGACGTGGCCGGCGCCGCTGGGCCCCATGTGGACGATCTTGCTCGCGAAGCGCTCCAGCACCGGACGGACGCGCTCGAGCGCCTCGGGCTCGCCGCCGGCCATGATCGTCAGCGTGCCCGCCTCGGCCGCCTTCGCGCCGCCGGAGACGCCGGCGTCGACGTAGGCGACGCCGCGCTCGGCCAGGGCGGCGTGCATGCGCTGGGTCGAGTCGGGCGCGGCGGTCGAGAGGTCGACGACGACCTGCCCCGGCCGGGCCGCGGCGAGCACCCCGCCGTCGCCGAGGACGACCGGCTCGATGACCGTGCTGTCGGGCAGCGACAGGAGCACGACGTCGACCCGGGCGACGAGGTCGGCGACCGAGGCGGCCGGCTCCAGGCCGCTGGCGGCCAGCCGCTCGGGGTCGACGTCGTAGGCGACGATCGGGTCGCCGGCGTCGCGCACGCGCCGGCCCATGCGCCCGCCCATGTGGCCGGCGCCGACGATGCCCGCGCGCATCAGCCGCGCTCCTCGCCGGCGGCCTCGGCGACCGCCTCGCGCAGGGCGGGCAGCGCGAGCGCGAACGACCCGACCCCGATCCCGCTGGCCAGCTCGAAGACCTCCATGATCTCCTCGGCGGTGGCGCCGTAGCGCAGCGCGTTGGCGACGTGCTGGCGCAGCCCGGGCGCGAACATGTGGGTGGCCGAGGCGTCGAAGGCGCAGTAGACGAGCTCCTTGACCTTCGGCTCGAGCGGGCCGTGCTCCCACGGGTGCGCCGACATCGCCGTGTAGGCGGCGAAGAACTCGGCGTCGAGGCGCAGGAAGCCGTCCCAGAAGTCGTTCCAGTAGCCGCGCTTGCGGGTGAACTCGGCCTTGATCTCCTCCTGGCGGGGCGTGAGCGGCGCGTCGAGGTCGACCGGCCGCCCGGCCTTGGCCAGCTCCTCGAGGAGGATCGGCACGCCGGTGTTCGCGGCGTGGATGCCCATCGTGCTCGTCAGCTCGAGCACCTCGAGCACCTCGGCCGGGGTGGCCCCGAGCGCGAGCGCGCGGCGCACGTCGTCGGCGGCGCCCGGTCCGTTGCGGTGCGAGGCGGCGCTGTCGACGGCGAGGAGGATGAGCGCCTTGACCTTCGGCGGCAGCGGCCCCCGCCGCCAGGCGTGCGCGGTGAAGTCGAGCACGCGCGCGAAGTAGGACGGGCTCTGCTCCAGCAGCTGCTCGGCGGCCGCGTTCGGCGGCCCGTGGACCTCGGTCCAGGCGGCGCGCAGCTCGGCCCGCCGGTCGGTGTCGGTCGCGCTCATCGGTGCTCCTCCTCCCCGGTCATCGTCTCGTCGCGCGCGGCCGTTCGCTCACGCCGTCAGGTCCACGCCGAACGCGCCCGCCTCGCCCGGCAGCGGCGGGAAGCGCGCCATCACCGACGGGTCGTGGCCGGGCACGACGATCCCGTCGGGGCCGGCGAGCTCGCGGACCGCGTGGTAGCCGCGGTACATGCCCGCCAGGTCGCTGAAGACGGCGAACGGCCGCTCGTGCTCGAGCTCGTCGTCGTAGTGGACGGCGTCGGAGGCGAGGACGAGGCGCCGCCCGCCGGGGATCGCGACCTGGAGGACGAGCTGGCCGGGCGCGTGGCCGCCGACGACGACCGCCCGCACCCCGGGCGCGATCTCGGCCTCGCCGTCGACGAGGTCGACGCGGCCCTCGGCCTCGGCCCGCCGGATCGCCTCGAGCCCGGCGGGGTCGGTGTGCTCGGCGAACTGGGGACGGGCGCCGACCGGGTCGCGCGTCCAGAACTCCAGCTCGGGCCGGGCGACGCTGATGCGGGCGGCGCCGAAGCGGTCGAGGTTGCCGATGTGGTCGTAGTGCAGGTGGGTGATGACGAGCCGCCGCACCGCGGCCGGGTCGACGCCGACCCGCGCGAGCGCGTCGACCGGCGCGATGAGGCAGCGGCGCCCCATCCGCTCGCCGAGCTCGGGGTCGAAGCCGCAGTCGACGACGATCGGCCCGCCCGCGGCCGCGCCGTCCGCGGCCGCACCCGCGACGCCCGCACCCCCGGCGCCTCGGTCCGCGCCGTCCGCGCCCGCGCCGCCGCCGGCGCTCGCGCGCTCCTCCCCGCCGACGGGCCAGAGGACCCAGAGGTAGTAGGCCATGCCGAGCGGCCCGTCGGGCTCCCCGTAGCTGGCCCAGCGGTGGTAGCCGTGGGCGAGCGTCGTCTCGCGCTCGGCGTAGCGCAGCGCCGCGACGCGGTAGGCCGGCGTCGACGCGGTCGCGCTCACGCCGCCGACGGCGCCTGGTCCGACAGCAGCCCGTGCTCGCGCAGGACGCCCTCGGCGACGCGCGTCGCCTCCAGGGCCGCGGGGACGCCGCAGTAGATCGCCGCCTGCAGGAGCGCCTCCTGGATCTCCTCGGGGGTCGCGCCGTTCGTGAGCGCGCCGCGGACGTGGACCTCCAGCTCGTGGCGGCGGTTCAGCGCGGTGAGCATCACGATGTTCAGGAGGCTGCGGGTGCGCCGGTCCAGCCCCGGCCGCGACCACACCGCGCCCCAGCAGTACTCGGTCACGAGCTCCTGCAGCGGCCGGGCGAAGGCGCTGGCCTGCGCGAGGGACCGGTCGACGTGCTCCGTGCCCAGCACCTCGCGCCGGGTGTCGAGGCCGGTCTCGAGCATCGTCTTCTCGGTCATGTGACTGGACGTCCCTCCCCCGTCGACGCCGCCATGCGCGGATTGTCTGACAAACATACGGGATGAGCGCCCCGCCGCGCCAGCCCTGCCCGCGCAGGTGGCACCCCGGCCGCCCGGCCTCGCCCGCCGCGGCGGCGGGTCCGCGCGCCGCCGCGCTCATCGCCGGATCCTCCGCACGACGGCGGCGCCCGCCGCCCCGTCGCGGACCGACGCGGCCGCGACCGTCCGCGCGGCGCGCGGGGCCGCCAGCCGCAGCGCGACCCGCCGCCCCGGCCGCGTGCGCAGCCGCCGCGCGCGCAGCGCGACGCCCCGCCGGTCGCGCACCTGGACGACGGTGCGCGGCGCGGTCGCCCGCAGCGTCACCCGCACCCGCGCCCCCTGCCGCCGGGCGACGAGGCCGCGCGGCGGCGCCGGGGCGCGGACCGTCGCCGCGGCGGGCAGCGGGCGCCCGTCCGCCACGCGCACCGCGACCGGCGCCCGCGGGCCGTCGCCGGCCCGCACGACGACCGGCGTCCCCGGGGCGAGGCCGGCGAGCGGCACCGTCACCT
>JADGIB010000185.1 GCA_019683665.1 Solirubrobacteraceae bacterium | reverse complement strand
TCGGCAGGGTCAGTTGTGTATAAGCGCCAGCAGCAGCACGCCGTCGCCGTCGTCGTCGCGCAGCGCGATCCGCGGCCGCGGCCCCTCCGTCGTGGCCAGCCACGCGTCGCTGAGCGGCCACGACGACCCGGAGCCGGACAGGCGCTCGATCGCCCGGTGGATCGCGGCGTGGGGGACCCCGCGGGCCAGCAGCTCGGCCACGACCGCCGCCTCGGCGACGTCCTCGACGCCGTAGCGGCGCGGCTCGCCGTCGGAGCGCGACGAGCGGATGAGGCCGCGCCGCGCCCACTGGCCGATCGTCGTGCCCGACACGCCGACGAGCTCCCCGACGTCGGCCGCCAGCAGATCCCCGTGCACCCGCGCTCCCATGGCCGCACATCGTCGCCGCTGCGCCGGCCGCCGTCCACGCGGGGGCCCGCGCCGAACGTCCACGACGGTGCCGTCCCCGCCGCCCGCCGCCCGCCCCGCGGGCAGGATCGGGCGGCCCCGGCGGCGAAGCCCGCAGTTTGCGGACTGCGGCCCCGGCGTCGTCCGGCCCGGCGGGTAGCTTGCAGACCCGCATGAGTGCCCCGCCGGTCGCCCACCTCCACGTCCACTCCGAGTACAGCCTCCTCGACGGAGCCTGCAAGATCGACCAGCTCGCCGCCCGCGCCGCGGCCTTCGACCAGCCCGCCATCGGGCTGACCGACCACGGCGTCATGAACGGCGCGATCGAGCTCTACAAGGCGGCCAGGAAGCACGGCATCAAGCCGATCATCGGCTGCGAGATCTACCTCGTCGACGACCACGAGCTGCGCGGCCAGCGCCAGGAGCGCAACCACCTGACGCTGCTGGCCGCCACGAACCAGGGCTACCGCAACCTCGTCAAGCTCTCCAGCCGCGGCTTCCTCGAGGGCCTCAGCCGCGGCAAGCCGACCGTCGACCTGCGCCAGGTCGCCGAGCACAGCGAGGGCATCATCGCGCTCACCGGCTGCCTCGCCTCGCGCTTCTGCCAGCGGCTCGTCGACGACCGGCCCGACGACGCGCGCGCCCACGTCGACGACCTCCTGAACGTCTTCGGGCGCGAGAACGTCTACTTCGAGGTCCAGAAGAACGGGATCGCCGACCAGGACAAGGCGAACGAGGGCATCGTGAGGATCGCCCGCGAGGTCGGCGGCTCGCTCGTGGCCACCGGCGACGTCCACTACCTGCGCCGCGAGGACCACGCCCACCACACGGCGCTGCTGTGCGTGCAGACGAAGTCCACGCTCGCGGCGCCGAAGATGACCTTCGAGACGAACGAGTTCTATCTCAAGGACAACGCCGAGATGGCCGCCGCCTTCGCGGAGTGGCCCGAGGCGCTGGCGTCGACGATCGAGATCGCCGACCGCTGCGACGTCGAGATCGAGCTCGGCAAGCAGCTCATCCCGTCGTACCCGACGCCGGACGGCTCCGACGAGAAGACGTTCCTGCGCGCCCGCGTCGAGGAGGGGCTGCGCCGCCGCTACGGCGACCCGGTCCCGGCCGAGGCGCGCGAGCGCGCGGAGATGGAGCTCGAGGTCATCGACCGGATGGGCTTCAACGCCTACTTCCTGATCGTGTGGGACTTCGTCCACTACGCGAAGTCCAACGGCATCGCGGTCGGCCCGGGCCGCGGCTCGGCCGCCGGGTCGATCGTCGCCTACTGCCTGGCCATCACCGACGTCGACCCGCTCCGCTACGACCTCCTCTTCGAGCGATTCCTCAACCCGGAGCGCGTGTCGATGCCGGACATCGACATCGACTTCTCCGTGCGCGGGCGCGAGCGCGTCATGCGCTATGTCGTCGAGAAGTACGGCCGCGAGTCGGTCGCGCAGATCATCACGTTCGGCAAGATGTTCCCGCGCGCGGCCACCCGCGACGCCGCGCGCGTGCTCGGCCACGACTACAGCGTCGGCGACCGCCTGGCCAAGCTCATCCCGGACCCGATCATGGGCCGCCCGCCGAGCTTCGAGGACTGCCTGCAGCCCGGCGAGGACCTGCGCAAGGCCTACGACGAGGACCCGGTCGCGCGCCAGATCATCGACGTCGCCCGCGGCCTCGAGGGGATCACGCGCAACTCGTCGATCCACGCCGCCGCGGTCGTCATCGCCGGCTTCCCGCTGACCGACGTCGTCCCGCTGCAGCTCGCCGACGCCGGCACCGTCGACGAGGACGGCAACCGCGAGTACAAGATGGTCACGCAGTACTCGATGAAGCCCGTCGAGGAGCTCGGCCTCCTGAAGATGGACTTCCTCGGGCTGCGCAACCTCGACGTCATCGAGGACGCGCTCGACATCATCGAGCGCTCGACCGGCCACCGCCCCGACATGGCGACGCTGCCGCTCGATGACAAGAAGACCTACGAGATGCTGGCCCGCGGCGACTCGGTCGGGGTGTTCCAGTTCGAGTCCGAGGGCATGCAGGAGGCCCTCCGCAAGGTCCAGCCCACCGAGTTCGACGACCTCGTCGCGCTGAACGCCCTCTACCGGCCGGGCGCGATGGACCAGATCCCGACGTACGCGCGCGGCAAGCGCGAGCCCGAGTCGATCGTCATCCCCGACGAGCGCCTGCGCCCGATCCTGGAGCCCACGAAGGGCGTGATCCTCTACCAGGAGCAGGCCATGCAGATCTCCAAGACGCTGGCCGGCTTCACGGGCGCCCAGGCCGACGACCTGCGCAAGGCGATCGGCAAGAAGAACCGCGAGGCGATGGCGAAGCTCGAGCCGCTCTTCCGCGAGGGCTGCCGCCGGTCGGGCACCTCGGAGGAGGTCATCGACTGGCTGTGGGAGACGAACGAGAAGTCGGCCGACTACTCGTTCAACAAGAGCCACGCCGCCTGCTACGCGCTCATCGCCTACCGGACCGCCTGGCTGAAGGCCAACTACCCGGCCGAGTACATGGCGGCGCTCATCTCCAGCGTCATGTCCACGAAGGACAAGGTCCCGTTCTTCGTGGCCCGCTGCGAGGAGATGGGCATCGAGATCCTCCCGCCGGACGTGAACCTCTCCGACCACGAGTTCACGGTCGTCGACGGCAACATCCGCTTCGGCCTCGACGCGGTGAAGGGCGTCGGCTACCAGGCCGTCGAGGCGATCAAGAAGGCCCGCGAGGAGGGCGGCCCGTTCACCTCGCTGTGGGACTTCTGCGCCCGCGTCGACGCCCGCGCCGTCAACAGGAAGGCGATCGAGGCGCTCATCAAGTGCGGGGCCTTCGGCTCGACCGAGGGCTCGCGCAAGGGCATGCTGTCGGTCCTCGAGCAGGCCCAGGCCGCCGGCGCCAAGCAGCAGCAGGACGCGCTCACCGGCCAGGGCTCGATCTTCGACCTCGAGCCGGCCGGCGGCGCCGCCTCGGCCTTCGCCGCGCCGAGCTACCCGCCGATCCCGACCGAGGAGTTCGAGCAGAGCGAGCTGCTGGCCATCGAGAAGGAGGCGATCGGCCTGTTCATCTCCGCGCACCCGCTCAAGGAGGTGCGCGAGGCGCTGCGCCTGAAGGTCGACTGCTCGCTGGCCGACCTCGAGCACCGCAAGGACCAGGACTGGGTCACCGTCGGCGGCATCGTCACGCAGGCGAAGAAGATCCGCACGAAGTCCGGCTCGACGATGATGTTCGCCACCCTCGACGACCTCGAGGGGTCGGTCGAGATCGTCGTCTTCGAGCGCGTCCTCGCCGAGCAGGAGGCGGCGCTGCAGGTCGACTCGATCGTCCTCGTGCGCGGCCGCGTCGACCACAAGGACGCGACGAAGACCGCGGTCGTCGTCCAGTCCGTCGAGCCGTTCAACCCGACCCCCGAGGAGGTCGAGCGCGCCCGCGAGGAGCTCCGGGCGCAGGCCACGCGCGCGAAGCCGTCCGCCCTGCACGTCTCGATCGACGCCGCGCGCCTGCCGGCGACGATCATCGACGACCTCAAGACGCTGCTCGTCAACAACCCGGGCGAGAGCGAGGTCGTCTTCGAGGTGCAGACGTCGTCGGGCCCGCGGCGGCTGAAGCTCGGCGACGACTACAAGGTCGCCGCGACCGCCGCGCTGCGAGCCGAGCTCGACCACGTGCTCGGCGAGGCGCTCCTGCCGGCCGCCTGACCGGGGAGGCACGCCCGTGGGCCGGCTCGACGAGGTCGATCTCTCGCTGAGGATCAGCACGGACGAGGAGCAGCGCGAGCTGCAGCGGCTCGGGCGGCGCTTCGCCCAGCTGCGCCTGACCGCCGGCGGCCTGCTCGGCTCCGGGCAGCTCGGGCCGCCGCTGTGCGTCGTCATGGAGGGCTGGGACGCCGCCGGCAAGGGCGGCGTCATCAAGCGGCTCGTCGCGCCGCTCGACGCCCGCCACGTCCGCGTCGCGACGTTCGCCGCCCCGACCCCCGACGAGAAGCGCCACCACTACCTGACCCGGTTCGTCGACGCGCTGCCGGGCTGGGGCGGGATGGCCGTGTTCGACCGCTCCTGGTACGGGCGGGTGCTCGTCGAGCGGATCGAGGGCCTCACGCCCGAGCACCGCTGGCGGGCCGCCTACGACGAGATCAACGCGTTCGAGCAGGCGCAGGCCGCCGACGGGATGGTCTTCGTGAAGTGCTTCCTGCACATCTCGTCGGCCGAGCAGCTGCGGCGGTTCGAGAAGCGCCGCGACGACCCGATCAAGGTGTGGAAGCTCACCGACGAGGACTGGCGCAACCGCACCAAGCGCAAGGCGTACAAGGTCGCGATCGAGGAGATGTTCGAGCGCACCTCGACGCCGTGGGCGCCGTGGCACGTCATCCCCGCCGAGTCGAAGTCCTACGCCCGCGTCGAGGTCATGCGCCTGACGATGGACGCGCTGGAGCGCGGGCTGCGCGACGCCGGGGTCCCGATCCCGGACCCGGTCTGACCGGCGCTCAGCGGCGGGCGGCCAGCCCGCGCTCGCGCAGCCCGAGGACGTAGCGGGTGTGCTCGGCGCTCGCCGCCTTCTCGCCGGGGCCGGGCGTCTCCAGGATGAGCGGCAGGCCCTCGAAGCGCGGCTCCGACAGGAACACCGCGCAGCCGTCCTCGCCGAGGACGCCGTGGCCGACCGGGGCGTGGCGGTCGCGGTTGGAGCCCAGCGGCGTCTGCGAGTCGTTGCAGTGCAGCGACCCGAGCCGGTCGAGCCCGACCTTCGCGTCGCACTCGTCGAGGACGGCGCTGAGGCCGTCGGCGGTGGCGATGTCGTAGCCGGACGCGTACAGGTGGCAGGAGTCGAGGCACAGCCCGAGGCGGTCGTCGCCGCCGGCCGCCTCGATGAGCGCGGCCAGCTCGTCGAACGAGCGCCCGAGCGTGCCGCCCGCGCCGGCCGTGTTCTCGAGGTGCAGCGGGCAGCGCTCGGACTCCTCCAGCGCCTCGCGGATCGTCGCGCCGGCGCGCCGGATCGCGGCGCCGACGTCCCCGCCGAGGGCGGAGCCCGGGTGCAGCACGACCCCGGCCGCGCCGAGCGCGTCCCCGGCCCGCAGCGACGCGGTCAGCGACGCGAGCGACTTCGCCCGGATCTCCGGGTCCTCGCTGGCGCAGTTGAGGAGGTAGACGGCGTGGATGACGAGCGCCTCGACGGGGGAGCCGTCGAGCGCCTCGTGGTAGGCGGCGACCTGCTCGTCGCTGTAGGACGACGGCTTCCAGGCGCGTGGGTTCTGGTTGAAGATCTGGATCGAGCGGCAGGCGGCCTCCTCGCCGCGCTGGACCGCCTTCGCCGGTCCGCCGGCGGGGGAGACGTGGGCACCGATGAGCATTCGGCCCGGGTGTCTAGCATGCGGCGTCCATGAGGGTCCGCTTCGCTCCGTCTCCCACCGGTGCGCTCCACATCGGCGGCGCGCGCACCGCGCTCTACAACTGGCTCGCCGCGCGCCACGCCGGCGGCACGCTCGTGCTCCGGATCGAGGACACCGACCGGGAGCGCTCGACGCCGGAGAACGTGGAGCAGATCCTCGACGCGCTGCGCTGGCTGGAGCTCGACTGGGACGAGGGCCCGATCTTCCAGACCGCGAACGAGGCCCGCCACCGCGAGGTCATCGAGCAGCTCCTCGACGACGGCCACGCGTACCGGTCGACGGCGACGGCCGAGGACGTGAAGGCCTACAAGGAGCGCCACGGGCACGACCGCGGGTTCCGCGGCGAGGCGGAGGACGAGGGCGCGGTGCGCCTGCGCGTCCCCGACGAGGGCGCGACCGTCGTGCGCGACCTCGTCCGCGGCGAGACCGCCTTCCAGCACGTCCACCTCGACGACCCGGTGATCGCCCGCGCCGACGGCTCGCCGCTCTACAACCTCGCGGTCGCCGTCGACGACCTCGACGCCGGCATCACGCACGTCGTCCGCGGCGACGACCACTACTCGAACACGCCCAAGCAGCTGCTCGTGCTCGAGGCGCTCGGCGCCCCGCAGCCGGTCTACTGCCACCTGCCGCTGCTCCATGGGCCCGACGGCAAGAAGCTCTCCAAGCGCCACGGCGCCGCGTCGGTGCAGGAGCTGCGCGCCGCCGGCTACCTGCCGGAGGCGGTCCGCAACTACCTGGCGCTGTTGGGGTGGGGGGCCGCCGACGACGAGACGATCCTGTCGACCGAGGAGCTCGTCCGCCAGTTCAGCCTCGAGCGCGTCCAGAAGAACCCGGCGCGGTTCGACGAGAAGAAGCTGAAGTGGATGAACGGCCAGTACATCCGCGCGCTCGACGTCGACGAGCTGACACGGCGCCTGGAGGCGTTCACCGGCCGCGACGGGCTGCGCGGCGCGGTCGAGATCTCGCAGGAGAAGATCTCGACGCTCGCCGACTTCTGGCCGCTGGCGGGCTCGCTGTTCGACGGGCCGGTCGACGACCCGAAGGCGCGCGAGCAGTGGCTGGGCCCGGAGGGCCGCGACGCGCTCGCCGCCGCCCGGGCCGTCCTCGCCGGCCTGGAGCCGTTCGACGTCGCGCACGTCGACGAGGCGCTGCGCGCGCTCGTCGCCCGGCGCGAGGCGAAGCCGAAGCAGGTCTTCCAGCCGATCCGGGTCGCGCTGTCGGGCACGACGATCTCGCCCGGCGTCTTCGAGATGATCGTCCTGCTGGGGCGGGACGAGACGCTGCGGCGGATCGACGCGGCGCTGGCCTGACCGGGGTCTCCGGGGCGCGGCGGCGCGGCCCCTCAATCAAACGTCCACCCGTGCCGATAACCGGATCAGCCGGCCGGCACGAACGCGCGGCCGCCCATCTCGCCATGGAGCAGGAAACCCCGGATATGACCTCACCCGCCCCCGCAG
>JADGIB010000184.1 GCA_019683665.1 Solirubrobacteraceae bacterium | reverse complement strand
GGGGGGGGGGGGGGGGGGGGGGGGGGGGGGGGGGGGGCGCGGGCCCCGGCCCGACGGTCACCAGAGGTTGCAGTCCGGCGGGACGTAGTTGCCGCCGCCGTTGCGGACGATCCCGCCGAAGACGCACTGGAGCGCCGGGACCGGCCCGCCCGAGCTGTTGCCGGCGATCGTCACGTCCGTGAGCTCGCCGTTGACGAGGTGCAGCCCGGCCGCGCACCCGGCGTTCCAGGTGCAGTCCGAGAACGGCGCCGCCTGGTTCCAGCTGATGGTCGTCGCGGTCAGGTAGCCGGAGTTCGCGGACACGCCGCCGACGGCGGAGCCGCTGTTGTGCTCGACGAACGTGCCGGACATGACGAGCACGTCCTGGATCGTGACCGCGCCGCCCGGCGTGCCGCCGGTGTTGCCGGTCACGTAGCTGTTGCTGATCGTCGCCGTCCCGGACGGCGCCTGCATGTCGATCGCCGCGCCCCGGCCGGTCACGCTGTTGGAGCTGAAGGTCGACGACGACACGCCGAGGTCGCCGCTGAGCACCTCGATGCCCCGCCGTTGGCGGCCTGGTTCGACGTGAACGTCGACCCGGAGACCTCGACGGTCGTGCCGGCGCCGGCGGCGATCGCGCCGCCCGACCCGGTGGCCACGTTGCCCGAGAACGTCGAGCCCTGGACGGTCAGCGTGCCGGCGTCGAGGTAGATCGCGCCGCCGTCCTGGCCGCCGGAGCCGCCGGAGGCGTGGTTGGCCGTGAACGTCGAGTCGGTGACCGACGTCGACGTGCCGGACGCGAAGATCGCGCCGCCGTTCGTGCCGTTGTTCGACACGTTGCCGCTGAACGTGACGTTCGAGACGCTCAGCGCGCCGCCGAGCTGGACGATCCCGCCGCCGCGGGTCTGGTCGTCGCTCTCGGGCGACGCGAGGCCGTTCTGCAGCGTCAGGCCGCTGATCGACAGCGTGCCCTGGATCTGCTGGATGATCCCGCCGCCGACGCCGGCCGACCCGTCGATCGCGAGCGTCGTCGCGCCGGGCCCCTGGATCGTGAGGTCCGAGGTGACGGTGATCGTCCCGTTCCTGAGGGCGATCGTGCCCGTCACCGACGGGCGAACTGGATGACGTCGCCGTCGGCGTCCTGCTCGGCGGCGAACACCGCCGCGCGCAGCGTGCAGGTGTTCGTCCCCTGCAGGCAGTCGGTCACGTCGGCGGGCGTGGCCGGCCAGTCGCCGGTCGAGTTGACCGTGATCGTCTGGCCGGCGGCGGCCGCCGGCGCGACGGCCGCCGCGGCGAGGGCGGCCAGCACGCCGGCCGGCACGAGCGCGCGCCTCATCGGCGGGCTCCTTCCATGTGGGTCCTCATCCCTATCCGTCGATGATCTTCCCTGGGTTGAAGAGGTCGTCGGGATCGAGCGCGCGCTTGATCGCGCGCATCCACGCCACGCCCGCCTCGCCGTGCTCGAGCGCCAGGTACGGCGCCTTGCCGTAGCCGACCCCGTGCTCGCCCGTGCACGTGCCGCCGGCCTCGATCGCGCGGCGCACGAGCCGGTCGTGGAAGGCCATGCCGCGCGCCACCTCGTCGCCGTCGTCGACGTCGAGCAGCAGCGACACGTGGAAGTTGCCGTCGCCGACGTGGCCGACGATCGCGCCGGCCAGGCCGTGCTCGTCGAGGTCGCGGCGGGTCTCGACGACGACCTCGGCCAGCCGCGAGATCGGCACGCACGCGTCGGTCGTCAGCACCCGGCGCCCCGGGTGCGTGGCGCGGACCGCGTGGTAGGCGTCGTGGCGGGCCCGCCAGAGCGCGCGCCGCTGCGCCTCGTCGGTCGTCCAGCGGAAGCCGGCGGCGCCGTGGCCCTCGGCGATCCGGCCGGTCTCGGCCGCCTGGGCGGCGACCTCGGCCTCAGTGCCGTGGAACTCGAAGAACAGCGTCGGCGCGACCTGGTGGTCCTGGTCGGCGTAGGCGTTGATCGCCGCGATCTGGCGCTCGTCGGCCAGCTCCATGCGGGCGACCGGGATCGCGTGCTGGGCCACCTCGATGCAGCACTCGACGGCGTCGCGCAGCGTCGGGAAGGCGGCGACGGCGGCCGACATCGCCTCGGGGGTCGCCTGCAGCCGCAGCGTCACCTCGCACACGAGCCCGAGCGTCCCCTCGGCCCCGATGAGGAGCCGCGTGAGGTCGTAGCCGGCCGACGACTTGCGCGCCCGCGAGCGGGTGCGCAGCAGCTCGCCACGCGGGGTGACGACGAGCAGCGACAGGACGTTCTCGCGCATCGCCCCGTAGCGGACCGTCATCGTCCCGGAGGCGCCGGTGGACACCATCCCGCCGATCGTGGCGTCGGCGCCCGGGTCGACCGGGAAGAACACGCCCTCGGGCCGCAGCCGCTCGTCGAGCCGGCGGCGCGTCACGCCCGCCTCGACGGTGACGTCGAGGTCGTCGAGCGAGACGCGCAGGATCCGGTTCATCTCGCGCATGTCGACGCTGACGCCGCCCTGGAGCGCGGCGATGTGCCCCTCCAGGGAGGTGCCCGCGCCGAACGGGATGATCGGGGCGCGGTGGCGGCGGCAGACGTTGACGATCGCGACCGCCTCCTCGGTGCTGCGCGGCGCGACGACGACGTCGGGCGGCGCGGGCGCGTGGAAGGACTCGTCGGTGCCGTGCTGGCGGCGCACGTCCTCCCCGGTCTGGACGCGGCCGGCCCCGAGGACCCCGGCGAGGTCGGCGACGAGCGCACGGACCTGTCCCGCGGTGAGGCGCGGGCGAACGGTCGCGAAGGCGTCGGCGGCGGTCACCGGCGCGCCAGTATCCCAGGCGACGGGGCGGCATGGCACCCTACCGTCGTGCGCTCCCCGGAAAGCCGACTTGCCAGGCCGGTTTCATGAAGAAGGACGGCGACGGCTTCCGGGCGGACGTCGAGGGCCTGCGCGCCGTGGCGATCGGCGCCGTCGTCCTCGCCCACGCCGGCGTCGGAGCGGCGGCCGGCGGGTTCGTCGGCGTCGACGTCTTCTTCGTCATCTCCGGCTTCCTCATCACCGGCCTGCTGCTGCGCGAGCTCGAGCTGCGCGGCGGGATCTCGCTGACGCGCTTCTACGCGCGCCGGGCCAAGCGGCTGCTGCCGCTCGCCGCGCTCGTCCTCGCCGCCGTCTCGGTCGCCGGCGCGCTCCTGCTGGACCCGGTGCGCCGCGACCTCCTGGCCGGGGACGTCGTCGCCGCCGCGCTGTCGGTCGTGAACTGGCGCTTCGCCGCCCAGGCCGTCGACTACTTCGCCGCCGGCGCCGACGCCAGCCCGGTGCGCCACTACTGGTCGCTGGCCGTCGAGGAGCAGTTCTACCTCGTGTGGCCGGCGCTCCTGCTGGCCGGGACCTGGTGGGCACGCCGGGGCGGGCGCTCCGTCCGCCGCGCCGCCGGGGTCCTGCTCGCGGCCGTCGGCGCCGCCTCGCTCGCCTACGGGGTGTGGCTGACGCGGACCGCGGCCGACGTCGCCTACTTCTCGACGCTGACCCGGGCCTGGGAGCTCGCGCTCGGCGGCCTGCTCGCGCTCGCCGGCGCCGCGCCCGGGCGCCTCCCGCCGCGGGCCGCCGCCGCGCTCGGCTGGGCCGGGCTGGCGGCGATCGTCGTCGCCTGCGTCGCGTTCGACGCGTCGACGCCGTTCCCGGGCGTGGCCGCGCTGCTGCCGACGCTCGGCACCGTCGCGCTCATCGCCGGCGGCGCCGCCGCGCCGCTGCGCGTCCTCACGCTCGCGCCGGTCCGCTACGTCGGGCGCATCTCCTACAGCTGGTACCTGTGGCACTGGCCGCTCTACGTCTTCGCGGCCGACGAGCTCGGCCCGCTGAGCGCGTGGGAGGGCCTGGCCGCGATGGCGGTCTCGCTCGCGCCGGCGATCGTCACCCACCACCTCGTCGAGGCGCCGCTGCACCACGCCGCCCGCCTCGCCGCCCGGCCCGGGCTCGCGCTGCGCGTCGGCGCCGCCTGCATCGCCGTCAGCGTCGTCGCCGGCGTCCTCGTCTCGGCCACCGCGCCGCGGATCCGCACCGCGGACGCCTCCGAGGTCGAGGGGGCGCGGGCGATCGACCCGGACGCGTTCGTCCTGCAGACCGAGGCGGTCGCGCTGCTCCCCAACCCGCGCGACGCCGGCGGCGACCAGCCGCGCATGTACGAGGACGGCTGCTGGCAGACGCGCTCCGGCACCCGCTCGCCCGAGTGCCGCTACGCCCACGCCGACGCGAAGACGACGATCGTCCTCTACGGCGACTCGCACGCGGCGATGTACGCGCCGGCGCTGGAGGCGATCGCGCGCCGCCGCGGCGCCGCGCTGCTCGTCCTCAGCAAGCAGGGCTGCCACCCGGCCGAGATCCCGCTGTGGAACGGCCCGCTCGGCCGCCACTACACGGAGTGCGACGCGTGGCGGGCCGACGCGCTGGCGCGGATCGAGCGCGAGCGGCCCGTCCTCGTCGTGACCGCGGGGGCGAACGGCTACGCGACGATGGCCCCGGACGGCAGCAGGCGCCGCGCCGCCGACAGCGTCGGGCCGCTCACCGACGCCTACGAGGCGACGCTGCGGCGGCTGGCCGCCACGGGGGCGAAGGTCGTCGCGCTGGCCGACACCCCGTACGCGCCGTTCGACGTGCCGTCCTGCGTGGCCGAGCGGCCCAGGGACCTGGCCGCGTGCGCGTTCGACCGCGAGACCGGGCAGCGCTTCCCGCCGATCAGCGCCCGCGCCGCCCGGGCCGCGGCCCCCGCGGGCGTCGACCTCGTCGACCTCACGCCGGTCCTGTGCCCCGACGGCCGCTGCCCGTCGGTCATCGGCAACGCGCTCGTCTACCGCGACAGCAACCACCTGACGGCGACGTACGCGCGCACGCTCGCCGGCTGGCTGAGCGCCCGGCTGCCGCGGCTCGCGGTCCAGTAGCCCGCCCGGGCCCGCGGCCGCCGTCAGGACGGCGCCGCGAGCGCGTGCAGCGGCGCGCGGCCGCGGCGGCCGGCCGGCTCGACGAGCGCGAGCGCGCGCAGGCAGTAGAGCGTCCGCTGGGCGAGCACGCGCCCGCAGCCGAGCCGCGCGGCCAGCTCGCGGGTGGTGAACGGCTCGTCGGGCAGCGGCGGCAGCGCGGCGAGGAGGTCGGCGCCGTCGCGCAGGACGACGCGGTCGAGGACGTCGACGAGGCGCCGCTGCCCCGGGTCGCGGGTGCGCCGGCGCCGCCGGACCGGCTCGGGGCCGCGGACGTGGTCCTCGCGCAGGAGCAGGACCTCGAGCGTGAGGTGGTCGTGGGTGAGCAGCGTCGGGAAGGCGACGAGCTCGTCGAACACGTCGGCGACCGTCGCCCGCCGCGGGGGGGGGCGGGTCGAGAGCACCTGGCCGTCGGCGTCGACGCGGACGATCCGGCGCTCGGCGGCGACCGGGTGGACGATCCGGATGCGGTGCTCGTCCAGGAGCGCGTCGAGCTTGGGGCCGAGGCGGCCGAAGCCGCCGGTCTGGATCTCGACGAGCTCGCCGTCGGCGCGGACGAGGTCGACGACGAAGCGGCCGACGCGCACCTCGGCGCGGTCGCCGGGCCGGGCCAGGAGCGCCTTCACGGCCGCGTGCAGCGGCCCCTCGCGCAGCTCGCCGATGCCCGCCACGCCGCGCCAGGCTAGCGGGCGCCCCGGCCCGGGGGGGGGGGGGCGTGGCGCGGGGCGGGCGGGCGCCCCGCCCCCGCCCCGGCGCGGGCCCCCGGGCGGTGGGGGGGGGGGGCGCCCCCGCCCCCCCCCCCCCCCAAAACGGCGGTCAGCGGGGCTCGAGGACGACGACCGGGATGCGCCGCGTCGTCATCCGCTGGTAGCTGTCGTAGGAGCGGTAGAGGCCGACCATCATCCGCCACAGCCGCTCGCGCTCCTCGCCCTCGGCGATCCGGGCGCGCACCGGGCGCGGCGTCCGCTCGCCGGGCAGCTCGACGACGGTGTCGGGGTTCGCGCGCAGGTTCGCCAGCCAGGCCGGGTTGCGGTCGGACCCGCCCTGCGAGGCGACGATGACGATGCTCTCCCCGTCGCGGCCGAACAGCAGCGGCGCCGTCCGCAGCGTCCCGGTCCGCGCCCCGACGTGATGGAGGACGAGGATGCCCGCCTTGCCCCACCGGCCGCCGACCCGGCCGCGGCTCGCGCGGATCAGCGAGGTGTGCAGGTCGGTGAAGCGCAGCCAGGCCGTCCACAGCGGCGTCCCCGGTTCCGGAAGCTTCCCCATCGGCGGGAGCGTACCGGCGCCGACAACCCAAACCTTGCCATAGGTTTGTCAAGGTTGCGCTAGACTGCCCGCCGCGATGCGGGACTACGCCAAGACCATCCGAGAGCGCGTCGTCGTCTTCGACGGCGGCATGGGCGCCACGCTCGAGCAGTTCGACCTGACCGCCGAGGACTACGGCGGGCTGCCGGGCAAGTGCCACGAGGCGCTGATCCTGCACCGGCCCGACGTCGTCGCCGGCGTCCACGACTCGATGGTCGCCGCCGGGGCCGACGTCGTGCAGACGAACACCTTCCAGGCCAGCCGCCTCAAGCTCGACGAGTGGGGCCTCGGCGACCACACGCTCGAGATCAACCAGGTCGCCGCGGAGATCGCCCGCCACGCGATCGGCGGCGGCGACGAGCGCTTCGTCGCCGGCTCGATCGGGCCGACCGGCCACCTCCCCGCCTCCAACGACCCGACGCTCGGCCGGATCCCGTTCCGCAGGCTCGTCGAGGTCTTCGAGGAGCAGGCGCGCGGCCTGCTGCTCGGCGGCGTCGACCTCGTCGTCATCGAGACCGTCCAGGACATCCTCGAGGCGAAGGCCGCGATCTTCGGCGTGCGCGAGGCGTTCAAGACCGTCGGCCGCCGCGTGCCGATCCAGGTCTCGGTCTCGCTGCTGCCCAACGGCGGCAAGATGCTGCTCGGCACCGACATCGACGCCGCGCTCACGACGCTCGAGGCGCTGAAGGTCGACGTCATCGGCCTGAACTGCTCGACCGGCCCCGAGGACATGCGCGACGCGATCCGCTTCCTCGGCGAGTTCTCCCCCGTGCCGGTCTCCTGCCTGCCGAACGCCGGCCTGCCGATCCAGGGCCCCAACGGCGAGACCGTCTTCCCCGAGGAGCCGGGCCCGCTGGCCGAGACGCTCGGCGAGTTCGTCGAGCGCTACGGCGTGACGATCGTCGGCGGCTGCTGCGGCACGACGCCCGCGCACATCAACGCGATCGCCCAGCGCTGCCGCCCGCACCGCATCGGCCCGCGCCCCGCCCCGCGC
>JADGIB010000183.1 GCA_019683665.1 Solirubrobacteraceae bacterium | reverse complement strand
CCGCTCAGCCACCTCCCACCCCCGCCGCGACCGGGTCGCGGCCGGCGGCGCGCCGCTGCGCGGTCGCCAGCACGCTCTCGAGCTGGCCCAGCCCGTTGAACGTCCCCTTGGCCAGGACCGTCCCGTCGCCGGGGTCGAGCGCGACCGCGTACGGGCTGCCGGGGATCGCGGCGGCGGCCCAGGCGTCGGCGTCGCGGACCTCGTCGAGGACGGCGACCGCGAGGCCGGGCTCGCGCGCGAGCAGCGCGACGGCCGGCGCGACCGCCCGGCACAGCCGGCAGCCCTCCGACGTGAAGACCGCGAGCGCCAGCCGCGCCGGCGGCCCGTCGCGCCCGGCCAGCGCCCGCTCGCGCAGGACCGGCGACGGCGCCCCCAGCGGCGGCCCCTCGTCGGGGATCTCGAGCGCCTGCTGGGGCCCGAGCGCCATCCGCAGCACGCCGATCTCGCGCGCCAGGGCGGCGACCGCCACCGTCAGCGCGACGATCGCGACCGCGCACGCCGCGAGCCCGAGCGCGAGCCACGCCTCGGCCGGCGCCGGCCCGCGCGGCAGCGCCGGCAGGACCGCGAGCGCGGCCGCGAGCGCCGCCGCCCGCGCCACCGCCCACGGCCCGACCGCCGAGCCCGCCCCGAAGCACGCGCACGGCGCGCCGCGCCGGCCGCGGGCCAGGGCCGTCGCCTGCGCGCCCGCGAACAGCGCCATCAGCCCGGCGCCCGCGAACGCGGCCGCGTCGGACCCGAGCGCCACCCCGGCCGCGACCGCCGCCTCGGCCGCGACGACCGCGGCGAGCACGACGGCCTGGGCCGCCGGGCGGCGCACCCCGAACGTCGCCAGCGCCCGCGCGCTCGCGCGCGGCGCCGCCGCCTTCATCCCCGCGGCGGCGATCAGGATCCCGGCCAGCAGGAGGCCGGCGACGTCGTGCGCCATGGCGGGACGCTACCGCGCCCGCGGCGCGCCCGCGCCACGCCGGCAGGCTCGCCGTGCGCCGGCACCTCGTCCGGCGGCCTGCTCCCCCTCGCGCTCACCCGCCCCGGCGCCGGGCCGCGGCTGCCGTCGCTCGGCACCGGCAGCCGGACGCGCCCGATCCGCGACGAGGACGCCCGGGACCGGGGGCGGCTCGCGTGGGCGCGGCGGCCGGCCGCCGGCTGAGGCGCGCTACGCCTCGCTGCCGACCTGGCCGCGGCGCGGCTCGCCGAGCGGGCGCAGCTCGACCGGCGCGGTGTGCAGGGCGCGCAGCCGCACGTCCTTCCACGACAGGCCCTCGCCGACGAGGGCGGGCGCGCCCATGATGAAGGCGGTCGCCACCTCGACCGCCTGCAGGATGATCCCGAACGCGAGCGCATCGGCGTACCCGACGCCGTATCCGCCGGTGAGCACGGCGACGCACGCCGCCTGGAAGACGCCGATGTTCGACGGGGTGACCGGGACGGCGGCGGTGACGTTCACGGCGAACAGGACCGCGGCGGCGGCGGCGAGCCCGGCCCGCTCGTCGAGGCCGAGCGCGACGAGCAGCACGTAGCACGACAGCCACTGGATCGCCCAGGCGCCGAGCTGCATGACGACGGCCTCGGTCGCCAGCCGCGGGCGGCGGAAGACGACGAGCCCGTCGCGGACGCGCATGAGCGCGGCGCGGACCTTCGCCGCGACGAGCCGCACCCGCCGCGACCGCGACGGCGCCCCGGCGCGCGCGACGGCCGGCGCGAGCAGCACCGAGACGAGGATCGCCGCGGGAGCGACCGCGAACGCGATGAGCGCGCCCTCGTGGCCGCGGAACAGGCCGATCGTCGAGAACATCACCATCCCGAGGACGATCAGCGCGAACACGTTCAGCAGCGTCTGCGAGACGATCGTGCCCACGACGGTCGGCAGGACATCCCGGGTCCGCCCGCCGATCCGGCGGGTGACGACGAGCGCGCGCGACGGCTCGCCCAGGCGGGCGGGCAGCGTCGCCGACATGAGCACCCCGATCGAGGTGCCGCGCAGCACGTCGCGGCGGCCGACGCGCACCCCGGGCAGGGCCGCGCGCAGGATCGCCCGCCAGGCGACCGAGCGGAAGACCATCGACAGGCACATGAGCGCCAGCCCGAACAGGACCCAGGCCGGGCTGGAGCGCCAGAGCGCGTCGCCGACGCGGTCGATCCCGATGCGCTGCAGCGCCAGCCAGGAGAGGACGACGCCGAGGACGCCGGCCAGGGCGACGCCGATGCGGCGGGCGAACGTCGCGACCGGGCTGCGGGGCCGCAGCGGGGCGGGCTCCAGGCTCGGCAGCCGGCGCGCGCGGACCGGCGGCCGGCCGTCGGCGGGGATGAGGCCGCGGCGGGCGGCGAAGCGGGTGACCGGCGACGGGGCGGTCCGCGCCGGGGCGGGCGCGGCGATCGCGTCCTCGTAGGCCTCCAGCACCTGCTCGGCGACGTGCGGCCAGGCGAAGCGGCGGGCCGACTCGGCCGCCGCCCGCCCCATCCGCACCTCGCGGCCGGGGTCGAGCGCGAGATCGCGCAGGGCCTCGGCCAGCGCGGTCGCGTCGCCGCGCGGCAGCAGCAGCCCGTCGACGCCGTCGGTGACGACGTCGCGGTAGCCGGCGATGTCGGAGGCGACGACCGGGGTCCCGGCCGCGAACGCCTCGGTGAGGACCATGCCGAACGACTCGCCGCCCAGCGAGGGGGCGCAGAGGACGTCGGCCTCGCGCAGGACGGCGTGCTTGCGCTCGTCGTCGACCTTGCCGAGGACGTTGATGCCCTCGAGATCCTCGAGCAGGGCGGCGACGTCGCGCAGCTCGGCGCCGACGACGTCGAGCCGGGCGGGGACGTGGTCGCGCAGCGCCTCGAAGGCGCGCAGGAGGACCGGCAGCCCCTTGCGCTCGACGGCCTGGCCGACGAACGCGATGCGCAGCGGCTCGCCGGGGGCGCGCGGCGCCCGCTCCGGCAGCTCGGCGACGTCGACGCCGTTGGGGATGACGCGGTAGCGCCCGCCGTAGAAGCGCCGCCCGGTCCAGGCGGCGGCCTCGGAGACGGCGATCCGCACGGCGAGCCGGTTCATCCGCCGGCGCGATCCCAGCAGCGCGGCGGCGCCGTGGGTGACCGCGTTCTCGGAGTACGTGTGGAAGGTCCCGACGAGCGGCAGGTCGCAGCTCAGCAGCGCGTCCCAGCAGAGCGTCGGCGCGACCGGCTCGTGGAGGTGGACGACGTCGTAGCCGCCGTGGCGCAGCTCGCGGCGCATCGTCGCGACCCCGTAGGCGCCGGCCGACAGGTTCGAGACGGCGCCGTTGGCCGGGAACCCGACGGTGCGCCCGAGCGGGACGAGCCACTCGGGGATCGGCCGCCGCTGGGGGCGGGCGCCGCGATGCAGCCGCGCCGACAGCCGGTCGTCGGGGTCGTAGGGGGCAAGCACGCGGACGTCGTGGCCGAGCGCCCGGTACTCGCGCGCGAGGGCCTCGATGTGGCGTGTCACGCCGCCCGGGTACGTCCACGAGTATGGCGACACCAGGGCGATGCGCATCGTCAGGAGCGTAGAGGATCGACGGGCTCGGCTGGGTGCGGCCTGCCCCCGTGCAGGTAGGCGGCCAGCCACCCCGTCGCGAAGGTGGCGAACACGAGCAGGATCGGGCCGGAGTCGTTGCTCAGCGCCCCGACGAGACCGGCCGCCGCGCCGCCCGCGAGCGCCGCGCCCCAGGCGTCGGCGCCGGGCAGCCGGGCCAGGAGCCGGTCGCGCCGCCACACGCCCCAGGCGATGAGCGCGACCGACAGCGCCGCCAGCAGCGGCATCACCCCAGCGCGGAGGTTGTTCCAGGCGAGCTCGTAGCGGCGCTGCACGACATCCCCCAGGCTCTCCCCGCCGCCGCCCCGCAAAACCGTCCTGGTGAAGTGGCCGTCGCCGCCGGTGGCGAGGTCGACGAGCGCGAGCGCGCCGACGGCGAGCGCGGGGACGGCGACGACGGCGGCGACGCGGCGGGCGGTCAGGCGGCCGGGGAGCGCGAGGACGGTCGCCAGCCCGGCCCCGGCGCCGACGGTGATGACGCCGCCGACGTCGGCCCCGAGCCGGCCCCAGCCGAGGACGACGCCCATCGCCAGGCCGGCGAGCGCGAACGCGGCGGCCAGCCGGCCCGAGCGGCGCGCGGTCCCGGTGGCGCAGGCGAGCGCGGCGACCGTCGCCAGGCCGAGCACCGGCAGCGTCGACTCGAGCTCGTTGCCGATGCCGAAGAAGCGCGAGCCGGCCAGCGGGTTGGGGCCGAGGATCGAGCGGACGATGAGCGGGGAGCCGGCGGCGAGGTCGACGGTGTAGGCGACGAGCGCGATCGCGCCCGGCACGGCGGGCGCGAGCGGCCAGCGCACGAGCGCGCCGGTCGCGGCGCCGAGCGCGAGCGCGCAGGCGGCGACGCCGGCCTCCTCCAGGGTCGCCGACGGGGAGCCGACCGCGAACGCGAGCAGGAGCGGCAGGATCCAGAGGACGGCCAGGCCGCCGGTGCGCAGCGCCCAGCGCCAGCCCTCGCGCCGGCGCAGCGCGACCGCGCCGGCGGCGAGGATCGCCCAGCCGGCGCCGAGCATCCCGAGCGTCGGGTAGCGGCGGCCGCGGACGACCTCCAGGCGCTCGCGCAGCTCGGTGAGGGCGGCCACGTCGAGCGGGCCGTCGAGCTCGATGGGCCGGCCGGTCATGTCGTCGCCCCCGTCGAGCCACCAGGTCACGGTCGGCGCGACGTCGATCGCGGCGACGAGCCCGTCGGTGCGGGTCGTCCGGGAGGTGAGCGCGCGGCCGCCGCCGAGGCCGGCGACCCCGATCGCGAGGACGCGGGCGTCGGCGGGCGGCGGGTCGGTGATCGCGATGACGAGCGTCCGCTCGGACCGCCGGGCCAGGAGGTCGCGCAGGGCGGCGCGGTCGGGCAGCGTGGCGACGACGAGCCGGTGGCGGCGGGCCTGGGCCAGCGTGCGCGCGACGACCGCGCCCGGGGCGACGACGTCGACGGCGGCGATCCGCCCGCTCGTGTCGGCGGCGACGATCCCGGCCAGGCGGTCGGCGCCGGCCGGGGCGACGTAGGCGGCGCCGGCCGGCCCGACGCTCGAGGCGAGCAGGCCCGGGGTGACGCCGGCGGGCGCGGCCCGGGCGCGGGCGACCGCGGCGTCCCAGCCGGCGACGCGCCCGTCGCGGCGGACGAACAGCAGCGGCTCGGCCGACGGCGAGTAGGCCGACCGCGACGTGCGCGCCCCCTGCGAGACGTCGAGCAGCATCTGCGTGCGCCGGTAGCGGCCCTGGTTGGGGTTCAGGAGGCCGGCCGAGACGCCGGGGTCGCGCGCGACGGACGCGAGCGTCTCCCCGGCGACGAACGCGACGACGGCCCGCCGGCCGGGGTCGGCGCCGCCCGGCGCCTGCGCGCGGACGGCGGGCGTGACCGCGAGGGCGGCGAGCAGCGCCAGCAGGGCGAGCGCGCCGGTTCTCGCTGCATGGCCCACGGGCGTCATCTCGTCAAGTACACCGTCCGGGAGGTCGATCCTGCGCGGGGCGGCTCAGCCGCGCCGGACCGCCACGGTCCGGTCGACCTCGGCGACGACGCGCCAGCCCGCCGGCGGGCCGTCCGGTCCGCGGAAGAGGCGGTCGACGACGGCGGTCGGGCCGGGCAGGCCGCGGCCGCGGGGGCGGCCGTCGCGGGCGTCGTGGAAGAGGACGTGGCCGCCGGGGGCGACGAAGCCGTGCCAGTCGTCCCAGTCGCGGCGGACCGCGGCCTCGGCGTGGTCGCCGTCGACGAACAGGAGGTCGACCGGGGCGGTCCACCCCGGCGCGACGTCGTGGCTGAAGGCGACGTGCCAGACGACGCGCGGCCCCTCGGGGCGGGCGGCGCGGGCGACGACGCGGCGGGTCGCGCGCTCGGTCGCGCCCCAGCCGCTGGGCAGCGCGGTCGGGTGGTGGCCGAACGGGTCGATGAGGTGCAGCTCCTGGCCGGGGCCCATCGCGCGGGCGAGCGCGGCGGCCGAGCTGCCCTCGTAGACGCCGATCTCGACGACGCGGCGGGCGTCGCGGGCCAGCGAGACGAGCAGCTCGCGCTCGGCGTCGGAGTGCATCGTGCGCGGCGGGATCAGCCCGGCGCCCACCGCGAGGGCGCGCAGGCGCGGGTCGTCGCGCAGGCGGTCGGGCGTCAGGCGACGCAGGGCGGGCGGCAACGGCACACCGGCACTGTACGGATCGCGGGCGCGGCGGGCCGGCCGCGCGCCGCCGGAGCGCTACGGCGCGCAGGCGGCGGCGAGGTCGGCCCGGCCCTCGGCGCGGGCCAGCCAGGCGGCGTAGGCGGGCTCCAGGCGGGTGAGCCCGGCGTCGGCGAGCCCGACCGGGAACGCGGTGTCCTCCCGGAACGTGTACTGGAAGGCGGCCTGCACCCGCGGGTCGTCGCGCCAGGCGGCCAGCGCCTGCGCCATCGCCCGGCAGCCGTCGGCGCCGGCGGCCGGGTCGGTCCCGGTCTCGGTGATCCAGATCGGCGGCGGGCCGCCCGGGCAGCCGTGCCCGTCGAGCGCCGCGGCGACCGCGTCCAGCAGCGCGCCCGCGCCGGGCGCCTGCGCGTCGGCGGCCAGCTCGTCCTCGACGCGCACGTAGGCGTGCAGGCCCCACACGCCGTCCGCGCAGGCGACGTCGCGCGGGAGCGCGGCGGCGAACTCGGCCGCGCCCGCCGCGTCGCGCCGCGGGGCGTCGAACCCGGCGACCTCGCCGAGGACGAGCCGCTGCTCGCCCGGCGCCGCCGCCAGCTCGGCCGCCATCGCCCGCGCCAGCTCCGCGTACAGGCCGGGCGCGAGCGCCGGGCGCCCGGCGTCGCAGGCGGCGCGCTGCGGCCCGAGGAAGAGCGGGTGGTTGGGCTCGTTCCACGGCGCCCACCAGGGCAGCTCGACGCCCTCGGCGCGGCCGAGCTCGAGGACGGCGCGCACGAGCGCCCGGTACGCGCCGAGGTCGGCGGGCATCCGTGCCCGCGGCCCGGCCTCGCGCGCCTCGCAGCCGCGGGCGGGCGCGGCCGCCCACTCGGGCGTGTCGAGGACGACGACGACCGGGGTCAGGCCGGCGTCGCGGGCGGCGCGCAGCTGGTCGGCGATCCCGGCGAAGGGCGCGCACGGCGGCACCCCGCGCAGGCACCCGTCGGCGGGCTGGGCGAGGTCGGGCGGCGCGTCGGGCGACGGCTGCACGCGCCGCCAGTCGACGAGCACGCGCAGGTAGGACAGGCCGAGCGCGGCGACGCGGTCGCGCCAGGGCGCGAACGCGGGGGGCCGGTCGCCGGGGGCGATCAGGTGCGGGTTGGCCTCGGTCAGGCCGGCGACGAGCGGGGCCTCGCCGGCCCGGGGCCTGTCTCTTATACAAAACTCCGAG
>JADGIB010000182.1 GCA_019683665.1 Solirubrobacteraceae bacterium | reverse complement strand
GCCCGGGGGGGGGCGCCCCGGGGGGGGGGCCCCCCCCCACGATGCAGCTGCCCTCGGCAGGTCGGTGTCAGCGAAGCATCTCACGGGCGACCGCGGCGATCACCGTTGCGGCGTCGACGACCTCGTCGACCGCGACGCGCTCGTTCGCGCAGTGGCACTCGGCGACATTGCCGGGGCCGAACGTGATCGCCTCGATCCCAGCGTCGTTGACGAGGTTGCGGACGTCGCTGCCGTACGGGGTGCCGCAGATCTCGCCGGACCGCCCGCAGAGCTCGGCGGCCAGGCTCGCGACGCGGCCCGCGAATCGCGAGTCGGCCGGGATCTCGGCCGGCTCGAACGAGTAGCCCATGACCTCGATCGAGAGCTCGAGGTCGGGGTCGCGCTCGCCTAGGGCCTCGAGGCGCCGGCGCAGGTCGGCCATCTCCCCCTCGACGGTCTCGCCGGGGAGGAGGCGGCGGTCGAGCAGCAGCTCGACCCAGTCGGCGACCGCGTTCTCCTTCACGCCGCCCCGTACGACGGTTGGCGTGCACGACCCGCCCGGCAGCAGGGAGTGGTGGCGGGCCGCGACCTCATCGTGGTAGGCCTGGACCGCGTCGAGCACGCGGGCCAGGCGCGGCAGCGGGTTGATGCCGAGATGCGCCCGGCTCGCGTGGATCGAGCGTCCGCGGATCCGGATGCGGTAGTAGGCGATCCCGCGCGTCGCCACCGACACCTGGACCTGCGTGGGCTCGGTGACGATCCCGTAGTCGCCTCGGTAGCCGGCCTCCAGCAGCGAGAGCGTCCCTGGCTCCCCACACTCCTCACCGGCCGCGAAGTGGAGGACGAGCGAGCCTCGCAGCGCGCCCAGCGCGGCGAGGTGGTGGGCCACGGCGATCTGCACCGCCAGCCCGGCCTTCATGTCGCACGCGCCGCGCCCGTACAGGAAGCCGTCGCGGATCACCGGCTCGAAGGGGTCGCTGTCCCAGCGCGACGTGTCGTCGACCGGGACCGTGTCCATGTGCCCGTTGAGGACGAGCCGCGGCCCATCGCCGTCGCCGAGCACCGCCGCGACCGACGGACGGCCCGGGGCGAACTCGACGTGCTCGATCCGGGCGCCGGTCGGCGCCATCCAGGCGGCGATCTGCGCGGCCATCGCCGCCTCGAAGACCCCCGGGTTGACGCTCGGTGTGCTGACGAGGCTCGACAGCACGTGGGTCAGGAACTCGCGCCGCAGCGGGGCGTCGGCGCTCACGACCTCGGGGATGCTCATCGGGTCGCTCCCGTGCCGGTGGCGGGGACGAACACCGGCGCGCGCTCGGGGAAGTCGGTGCGCGGACGGACCTCGCCCCGCGCCGAGCACAGCTGCGCGCGCAGCGCGTCGGTCGCCGCCTCGTCGACCTCGCCAGCATCGTCGAGGACGACGCCGTACACCTCGCGGGCCGCGGCGGCGTCCGGCAGGTAGCCCTCCCGGACGTCCTCGGCCACGAGCCGCGGGTCGCGCTCCAGCGGATCGCCGAACCCGCCGCCGATCGCGGTCTCGATGCGAACGACGTCGCCCGCCCGCAGCGCCATGTTCGACTCGCGCGGCGGCAGCGGCTCGAACGCATCGGATCCGGCGCGCTTGACGTGCATGGCGTTCACGGCGCCGTCGTCGCCGCCGAGGAGCCCGAACGGGGGGATGCGGGCGCGGTCGAGGCAGGTCGAGATGACGCAGTCGCTCGTGACCTCGATGTCGCGGACCAGCCCGAACCCGCCACGGTGCCGGCCGGCTCCCTCGACGCCGGTGCGCAGGCTGAACCGGCGGACGCGGAGGGGGAACGAGTGCTCCAGCGCCTCGCACGGCTGGTTGCGGCAGTTCGACAAGGGGTCCTGGATGCACGTCCACCCGTCCCGGTCGGCCATGCCGCCCCAGCCGCCCTTCGGGTTCAGGATCGCCACCCACGGCTCCGGTGAGCCGGCGGGGCCGGCGGAGCGCACACCGCCGAGCGTGTGGACGTTGCAGGTGCCCAGCTCGCCGGCGACGACGCGGTCCGGGCAGCCTGGGGCGAGCGCCGCGATGCACATGTCGATGAGGCGGTTGCAGGTCTCGGTCAGCCCGGAGACGGTCGACGCGGGCGGGCGCGGGTTGACGACGGTCCCGGGCGGCGCGGTGACGTGCACCGACGTGAACGCCCCTTCGCTCGGATGGATGTCGGGGTTGGTGACCATGAGCATCGCGATCCACACCGACGCGACCGTCACGCTGAACGGGCAGTTCACCGCCCCCTGGACCTGGGGATCGCTGCCGGCGAAGTCGAACGTGATCTCGCTGCCCTGCTTGCGGACCGTCAGCGCGATCGTCACCCGGCGGCCCGTGAGGCCGTCGGTGTCCATGTAGTCGACGAACGTGTAGGTCCCGTCCGGGATCCTCGCCACCTCGCTGCGCATCTGGCGATCCGAGTAGCCGATGATCTCGTCGATGCCCGCGCGGACGACATCGAGCCCGTAGCGCTCCAGCAGCGAGTGGAAGCGACGCATGCCGGTCTGCACGCCCGCACGCTGCGCGGCGATGTCACCCTCGGTGTTGCGCGGCAGGCGGACGTTCGCGTAGATGATCGAGAGGGTGTCCCGGCACGGCCGCCCCCGCTCGTAGATCTTCACCGGCGGAACGATCAGGCCCTCCTGGTACATCTCGGTCGCGTCGCCCGGCATCGAGCCGGGCGCCATGCCGCCGACGTCGGTGTGGTGGCCGCGGTTGCCGATGAATCCGACGAGCTCGCCCTCCCAGAACACCGGGGCGAACACGGTCACGTCGGGGAGGTGCGTCCCACCCGCGTACGAGTCGTTCACGAGGAAGACGTCGCCGGGGTACATCGCGTCGACCCCGTAGCGCTCGATGCCCGCCTTGACGGCCTGCGGCATCGCGGCGATGTGGATGGGGCAGCCCTGCATGTCCTGGGCGATCAGGCGCCCGTCGCGGTCGAAGACGCCAGTCGACAGGTCCTTGCCCTCGTTGAAGATCACCGAGTGCGCCGTCTTGAGCATGGTGATCGTGACTTCCTCGCAGATCTGGATGAAGCCGTTGCGCAGGACCTCGAGCGTGACGACGTCCAGCTTCGGCGTGGCGACGGTGTCGGTGGTCATCGCCGTCAGACCTCCTCTCCGGCAAGCGCCGGACGGCGCATCGCGTCCGCGGACGCGAGCGTGTGGATGATCAGGTTCCCCAGCCGGTCGACCTCGAGGCCCATCCCGGGAGCGACCCACACGGTCGAGCCGGGCTCCTCGAGGATCACCGGGCCGTCGAGCGTCGTGCCCGCCTTGAGGTGGGCGCGCTCGTACACGTCGACGAGGAACGTCTCGCCGTCGTGGATGACCTCGCGCGCAGCGGTCGGCTCGGGGGTGTCGTGGCCGTCCCGGTGGTCCGGGATCGCGTAGTGGGGGAGGCGGACGCGCGCCCTCACCCGCAGCGAGACGATCTCGGGCAGCCCGTTGGCGAGCCGGATCGTGTACGTCTCCTCGTAGGCCTCCTCGAACGCCTGGAACGTGGCCGCCAGGACGTCGCCGGTCACCGGGTGCGCCTCGAACGGGACCTGCAGCTCGTGGATCTGGCCGTGGTAGCGGATGTCTGCCAGCTCGGCGAGCTCGACCGCGTCGGCGGGCATCCCGTGCTGCGACAGCGCCGCCAGCGCCTGGTCGCGGAGCATCGCCAGCTGCCGGTTCACCGTGTCCAGGTCGACGTCGTCCGCGCGGGCGAGATACGCCACGGCGGTGTCCTCCTGGTAGTCGGTCATCAGCGTCCCCATCGCGCAGCTGTTGCCGGGTACCGGCGGGACGAGCACGGTGGGGATGTCGAGCATCGCCGCGACCGGGCCGGCGACCATGCCGCCGGCGCCGCCGAACGCGACGAGCGTCAGGTCGCGCGGGTCGAGGCCCTTCCAGATCGACACCGAGCGGACGGCGTTCGCCATGTTCGCCTGCGCGATCTCGACCATGCCGGAGACGACGCGCTCGAGCGGGAGGTCGAGCCGCTCGGCCAGCGCGCCGATCTGCTCGCGGGCCGCGTCGACGTCGAGCTCGAGCGCGCCGTCGGCGATGCTCGGTCCGAGGATCCCCTTCACGAGGAGGGCGTCGGACAGCGTCGGCTCGCTCCCGCCCTTGCCGTAGCAGACCGGGCCCGGGGTCGAGCCGGCCGAGCGCGGACCCATCTTCAGCAGGCCGCCCTCGTCCACCCAGCCGATCGACCCGCCGCCGGCCCCGACGGACGCGACGTCGATCATCGGGACGCGCGCCGGCAGTCCCCACTCGACCTGCTTCTGCCCGTCGAGGTACGGCTCTCCGTCGTGGACGAGCGCGACGTCGGTGCTCGTCCCGCCAACGTCGAACGTGACGATGTCCCCGACGCCGGCGGCCTGGGCGATCGTGGCGGCGGCGATCGCGCCCGCGGCCGGGCCCGACGAGAGCGTGACGATCGGCTTCTCGCACGCCCGGTCCGGCGTGACCATGCCACCGCTTCCCTGCATGAGCAGCAGCCGGCCGGTGAACCCGTCGGCCTCGAGCCGCTCGGCGAGGCGCCGGATGTAGCGGACCATCACCGGCTTGATGTACGCGTCGATGACGACCGTGTTCGTGCGCTCGAACTCGCGCAGCTCGGCGTTGACGTCCGACGACAGCGAGACGGCGACGTCGGGAGCCTCCTCTCGGATCAGCTCCAGCAGACGGCGCTCGTGGACCGGGTTGGCGTAGGCGTGGAGCAGGCATACGGCGATCGACTCCACCCCGTCGGCGACGAGGCGGCGGATCGCGGTCCGCGCCGCGTTCTCGTCGAGCGGCCGCTCGACCGTTCCGTCGGCCAGGACCCGCTCGGGGACCTCCAGCCGCAGGTGGCGCGGCACGAACGGCTGCGGCTTGCGCCAGCGCAGGTCGTAGCCGGATCGGCGGTCAGTGCGCATGATCTCGAGCACGTCTCGGAAGCCCTCGGTCGTGAGCAGCCCGCAGATCGCGCCCTTGCGCTCGATGAGCGCGTTGAGGCCGGTCGTCGTGCCGTGGGAGAGGACGTCGAGCCGGGCCGGCTCGAGTCCGGCCGCGGCGATGCACGAGAGGACGCCGACGGCCTGGTTGTCGACGGTCGTGGGGACCTTCGCGGCGAACGTCTCGCCGCTCTCGTCGTCGTAGGCAAAGAGGTCCGTGAAGGTCCCTCCGACATCGACGCCTGCGTACAGCATCAGGAACCTGCCTTGGTGGTCGTTGTCGTGTCCGTGGAGCCCGGGTGGTCCGAGCCCGTCGCGAGCCGGCGCAGCGGGGTCCACAGCGAGGTGGCGGCGCCGCGGCGCTTCTCGGCGATCGCGGTCGCGAGGACGGCGATGATGAGGAGTGCCCCCTGGACGAGCCGCTGGTGGAAGGAGGAGACGTCGAGGAGCGTGAGGGCGTTCGTGACGACGCCGAGGAGCATCACGCCGAGGAACGAGCCGAGCATCGTGCCGCGCCCGCCGGTGAGCAGCGCCCCGCCGAGCACCGCGGCGGCGATCGCCTGGAGCTCGAGCCCGTTCCCGGAGGCGGCATCGCCCGCGCCCAGGCTCGACAGCAGCACGAGCCCGGCCAGGCCGACGAGCAGCCCGCTCACGCCGAAGAGCGTGATCTTCACGCGGCCGACCGGCACGCCGGACAGGAACGCCGCGTCCTCATTGGAGCCGACCGCGTAGGCGTTGCGGCCGAGGCGCGTGTAGCGCAGCAGCAGCGATCCGGCGATGAGCGCGGCGACGAAGAGCCAGAAGGCGAGCGGGATGCCGAGCAGCTTGGCGGTGTCAAACCCCTGCAGACGGGCGCCGATCGCGACGGGCCGCTGGCCGGTCTGGATGAGGGCGACGGCCTGCAGGACGCTGAGGAGGCCGAGCGTCAGGATGAACGGCGCGACCCCGGTGCGGACGACGAGGACGCCGACGATCGCGCCGATCGCCGCCGGCAGCGCGAGCATGACGGCGACGGCGACGGCGTCGCTGGCGCCGCTGACGATGAGCTTCGCCGCGACGACGGAGGCCAGCGCCGCACCGGCGCCGACGGACAGGTCGAGCTGCCCCGCGATGAGCAGCAGGGTCATGCCTACCGTCAGTAGGCCGAGCGCCGCGACGCTCTCTAGGAGCACCTGGATGTTGCGCGACGTCAAGAAGAGGTCGCTGTTGGCGGTCGCGTACGCTCCGATCGCGACGATCGCCGCGATGAGCGGGAGGTAGGTCCACAGGTTCTCCGAGGCGCCGAGCCGCTCGCGCAGCGCCGTCAGCGGTCGCGCGGACGGCAGGGTCGCGACGCCGGACTCCCGGGTGGTTGCGTCGGCACTCATGCCCCGGCCATCTCCTTGGTCGTGGTCCCGTACTGAAGCTCCAGCAGCGCCTGCTCGGTGATGTCGTCTCCGGTGAGCTCGCCCGCGATCCGGCCCCGCCGCAGCCCGATCGCGCGGTCCGCGACGAGCTGGGCCTCCTCGAGGTCGGAGGTGAAGAGCACGACGGCGACGCCGTCGGCGGCGAGGCGGCGCAGCAGGGCGTAGATCTCCAGCTTGCTGCCGATGTCGACCCCCTCGGTGGGGCCGTCGAGCAGGAGCACGCGGGCGTCGACCGCCAGCCACCGGCCGAGGAGCATCTTCTGCTGGTTGCCGCCGGAGAGCCGGCGCGCCTGCTGGCGCAGGTTCGGCGTCTTCACGCCGAGCGCGGCGACCTGCCGGCGCGCGGCGGCGCAACGTCGACCCGGCCGGTCGAGGATGCTGCGGGTCGTCGCCAGCCAGCCGACGTCGACGTTGTCGGTGATGTCGCGGGTGGCGAGGATCCCGTGGCGCTTGCGGTCCTCGGGCAGGTAGGCGATGCCGTGGCGGGCCGCATGGGCGGGGCTGCGGACCGGGCCCACGGCGGGGATGCGCACCTCGCCGCCGGTCAGGCGCTCGACCCCGACCAGAGCGCGGGCGAGCTCAGTCCGGCCCGACCCGATCGCGCCGGTGATCGCGAGGATCTCGCCCGAGCGCACGTCGAACGAGACGCCGGCCAGCAGCGGCGGGCGGGCGACGTCGCGTACCTCCAGGACGGTGTCGCCCGGGGTGGCCCGCTCGCCGCCGAAGGTCAGGTCGCGGGGGTCGCGGCCGACGATGAGCCGCACGAGCTCCTCCATCGTGACGTCGCCGACCGGCCTCGTCGCGATGTGGCGCCCGTCGCGCAGCACGGTGAGCTCGTCGGCGAGCTCGAAGATCTCCTGGAGGTGGTGGGAGACGTAGAGGAACGCCACCCCGCGGTCGCGCAGACGGCGGATGACCTCGAACAACGCGTGGACGTCCGCGGCCCCCCCCGCCCCGGGCGGGGGGGGCCATAAAAAGCTCTGGGGTAAAAAAAAAAAACC
>JADGIB010000181.1 GCA_019683665.1 Solirubrobacteraceae bacterium | reverse complement strand
GTGGGCTCGTAGTTTTTTATAACCCCAACCCCCCAAAAACCCCCCCCCCCCGGCCCGGGGGGCGGCGGGGCCGCGGCGCCCCCAGGCGCGCGGCGGACGCTAGTCGCGGCCCGCGCGGGACCGCACCCCCCGAACGGGAGGGATTTGCAATGTCCGCGGGTGGGTCGGCCCGCCGGACGGCGGCGGTGCGGCCCTGCGCAACACGGTCGACGCGACGCGGCTCGCGGACGAGCCGGCCGCCGGCGTCGCGGGCTGACGCCGGGCGGGCGGCGGGTCCGGCCCGCCGCCCGGACCGGGGGAGGCCCGGACAGGGAGGCCCTATCCGTTCGGCGTGGCAATCCACTCCCTTTGAACGTCGCGGGGCGGCCCGGCACGCGTGACCATGCTGGACAACCGCCGAGGTGACGCGGCGACCAGAGGAGAGGAACCACGTGCTGATCCAGTTGAACTGCGTCGGACGCGCCGAGCCCGCCGACCTGGCCGTCATCGCGCCCGCGATCGCCGAGGCGGCCGCCGCCGTCGACCTCGACCACGCGCGTCTCGCCGCCGTCCTCGACTGGGTCCAGTACCGCAAGAGCTTCCGCGCCCCGGTCATGGTGCGCCCGTTCGGGACCGAGCCCGCCGAGACCGGCCCGCTGGCCGAGATCGCCATCGACGTGCGCCGCGCCCGCGAGATGACCCCCGAGGCGCTCGCCCACGACATCGTCCAGCGCCTCTCGAAGGCCCTGGGGATCATCCCCGACGTCCACGAGTGCATCCACCTCGAGGACTGGGTCCGCCCGAGCAAGAGCGTCGTCTGGTCGTTCAACCGCAGCTACTGGCGCCACCTCGCCGCCTGGGACGAGACGTTCAAGCACGACTACGCCGCCGCGCTGCCCGGCGGCGTCTCCGACGGCACCAACCCGGCGTTCTGGGCCGAGCAGATCGAGGCGTTCCTCGACACGCTCGTCCGCCTCGACGAGTGGTCGGAGCTGCCCGACGAGATCCAGGTGCTCGAGCTCGGCGTCGGCGACGGCCACCAGGCCCGCACGTGGATGGAGACGTTCGACGCGGCCTGCGCGCGGCGCGGGCGCGACTACCTCCCGCGCGTGCGCTACCTCATGGCCGACTACTCGCCGCACGTCCTCGAGCGCGCCCGCCAGACGCTGAAGGGCTACGACCACCTCGTCGACTGCCTCGAGCTCGACTTCCGCAACCCGATCCACGGGCTCGAGCACCTGCGCGGCAAGCTCCTGTTCGCGCACGCGTGCAACCTCTACGACAACCTCCCGACCGACGAGCTCATGCGGGTCGGCGACCGCGCCTACGAGCCGCTCGTGCGCGCGAGCATCACCCCCGGCGAGGTCGCCGCGATCGCCGCCGCGCACGGGATCGCCGAGAACGAGATCGTCGCCGCCGTCCAGCACGTCCTGCGCGAGGGGCCGTCCGCGCACGGCGACACCCCGGCCGGCGTGCGCTTCTGGGCCGACGTGTGGGATGCCGTCCACCTCGAGGAGATGTACGTCGAGGTGCCGGCCCCGTCGGCGATGCGCGTCGCCCCGAGCGCCGACGTCCACCTCGACGAGCTGCTCGACAACATGCCCGAGTGGACGCGCGTCCACATGTCGACGGTCGCGGTCGAGAGCTTCGCCCAGACGCTCCAGCTCCTCCACCACGAGGGGACGCTCGTCGCCCAGGACATCTTCGTCCGCGACGTCGGCGAGTACGCGGCCTTCCGCGGCCCCGGCAAGCTCGAGGGGTCGATCCTCAACTGGGTCAACGGGCCGATCTTCGCGCTCGTCGGCGAGCGCAGTGGGTTCCGCGTGCGGCTGGAGCCGTTCACGCACCGGCCCGGGTCGAACACGGTCGTGCTCACCGCCCGCCACCGCGACGCCTACGTCCGGCCGGTCGGCCGCGAGCGCGAGCTGGTCGGGGCGCACTGACCGTGGCGGCCGCCGTCGAGGACGCCGTCTCCGGCCGCCGCCGGATCGACCTCGCCCGGGCGCTCGAGCGCCTGGCCGCGCTCGGCCCGCCGAGCGAGCTGATCGCGCAGGCCCCGGCCGAGGCGGCGGAGGCGACCGGGCTGGGCCGGGTCGTGCTCACCCGCCTCGACGACGGGACGCTCGTCGGGGAGGCGGCGTGGTCGCACGAGGGGCCCGAGGCGGCCGAGGCGCTGCTCGCCCCGCTGCGCGCCGCGCCGCTCGTGCTCGAGTACCCGGTGGCCGAGAGCGAGCTGCTGCGCCGCCGCACCCCGCGGCTGATCGTGCCCGCCGAGCTGGAGGCGCGCCGCCGCCACGCGTTCGGCGACGCGCTCGGCGCCGACGGCTACGTCGCCGCGCCCGTCACCGTCGACGGGCGGGCGATCGGCTTCCTGCACGCGGCCGGGCCGCGGCCGGCGCGGCCGCTCGACGACGGCGACGCGGTCGTCCTCGGCGACTTCGCGCTCTGCTTCGCGCTCGTCTTCGAGCGGGCGATCCTGCGCCGCCGACTGCGGGCCCAGCGCGAGGAGCTGCGCCAGATCGCGGCGTGGGCCGAGTCGCGCAGCGGCGACCTCGCCGACGGGGCGGTGACGCTCGCCCGCGAGGGCGCCGAGACGCCCGGCGCCGACCTCGACCCGGCCCCGTCGATGGACCGGCTGCGCGACCTCCTCACCCGCCGCGAGCTCGAGGTGCTGCAGCTCATGGTCCAGGGCCACACGAACGCCGGGATCGCGAAGATCCTCGTCCTCTCGGAGGGCACGGTGAAGTTCCACGTCAAGAACGTGCTGCGCAAGATGCACGCCAACAACCGCGCCGAGGCGACCTCGCGCTACCTGCGGATCACGCTCGGCCGCGGGCCGGCCGGGCCGTAGCCCCCGGCGCTCAGGCGGCGGCGCCCGGGCGGGCCGCCGCCGGGTAGAGCCCGCGGTAGCGGGCCAGCACCTCCCGGTAGGGCTCGATCCAGGCGGGCTCGGGCTCGATGACGTCGCGGACGCGGACGGTCGCGGCGACCGCCTCCCCGGCGTCGCGCCACAGCCCGCCGGCGACGCCGCCGAGCAGCGCCGCCCCGAACGCCGCGCCCTCCTCGACGGCGAGCCGCTCGATCGGGACCTCCAGCAGCGAGGCGACGATCCGAAGCCACAGCGCGCTGCGCGCCCCGCCGCCCGACGCGCGCCCCGCCTGCGCCGCCTCGCCGCCGAGCGCGGCGACGAGGTCGTAGCAGTCGCGCAGCCCGCAGGCGACGCCCTCGAGCACGGCCCGCACGAGCGCGCCGCGGTCGTGGTGCATCGACAGGCCCGCGAATGCGCCGCGGGCCAGCGGGTCGGCGTGCGGGGTGCGCTCCCCGGCCAGGTACGGCAGGAACGTCAGCCCGCCGGTGCCCGGGTCCCAGCGGTGGGCCTCGGCGACGAGCCCGGGGAACGGCATCCCGGGCGCGATCGTCCGCTGCAGCCAGCCGAGCGCCCCGGCCGCCGACAGCATGACGCCCATCGCCTGCCAGGCGCCCGGCGAGGCGTGGCAGAAGGCGTGGACGCGCCCCTCCGGGTCGGCCGCGAACGCGTCGAGCGCGGTGAGGACGACGCCGGAGGTGCCGAGCACGACCGACAGCGGCCCGGGCCGCACGACCCCGACGCCGAGCGCGCCCGCCGCCTGGTCGCCCGCGCCGGCCGCGACCGGCACGCCCGCAGCGGTCGCCCCCGAGACGTCCGGCGACTCCAGCAGCCGCGGCAGCCAGCCCGCGTCGAGGTCGAGCGCGTCGAGCACCTCCGCGCTCCAGGCCCGCCGCGCGACGTCGAGCAGGAGCGTCCCCGAGGCGTCGGCGACGTCGGTCGCGCGCTCGCCGGTGAGCCGCAGCCGCACGTAGTCCTTGGGCAGCATGACGTGCGCGATCCGGGCGTAGGCGGCCGGCTCGTGGCGGCGCAGCCACAGGAGCTTCGGGGCGGTGAACCCGGTCAGCGCCCGGTTGCCGGTCAGCTCGACGAGCCGCCGCGCGCCGACGAGCCCGGTGATCTCGTCGCACTCGGCCTGGGTGCGCTGGTCGTTCCACAGGATCGCCGGGCGGATGACGCGGCCGCCGGCGTCGAGCGCGACGAGCCCGTGCATCTGGCCCGACAGGCCGATCCCGGCGATCTCGTCGCCGTCGGCCACGGCCGCCAGCGCCGCCTCGGCCGCCCGCCACCAGTCCTCGGGGTCCTGCTCGGCCCAGCCGGGGTGCGGCATCGCCAGCGGGTAGCCGACCTCGTGGCGGGCGAGGACGGTGCCCGCCTCGTCGAGGGCCAGGGCCTTGACCGCCGAGGTGCCGACGTCGAGTCCGATCGCGCGCACGCGCCGACCCTACCCGCGACGGCCCCCTCGGGGCCACCGGCGCCGGGCCGCCCGCGCGGGCTCAGGCCGCCAGCGAGCGCGCGTAGCACTCGCGGTGGTAGCGGGACCACTCGCCGCGCTCGAGCTCGGGCTCGGCCGCGAGTGAGGTCTGCACGACCGTGCCGTCGCCGAGACGCGCCACGATCGGCTCGTACACGCCGATGACGGCGCCGCATTCGGCGCACGTCGGCGGGGGCGGGGGTGTGCGCTCGTCGGACATGAGAGGCGGCACGATGCCCCACGACCGGGCGCCCCGGCATCCGTAGTCCTCCGCAACCGCGCTCCGCGCCATCCCCGGACGTCGCCGCTCACGCCGGCGCGTGCGGGTGCAGGCCCGCCTCGGCCAGCTGCTTCAGCCCGGCCCGGTCGAGCTTGCCGGTCGCGTTCAGCGGCATCTCGTCGAGGAAGACGACCTCCTCGGGCGCCTTGTAGCCGATCCGCTCGCGGCAGAACGCGATGAGGTCGGCGGCGGTCGCCGGCGGCGCGTCCGGGCGCAGGGTCACGTAGGCGCGGACGTTCTCGCCGTGGAGGTCGTCGTGGATGCCGATCACCGCCGCCAGCGCGACGCTCGGGTGCTCGACGAGCGCGCTCTCGACCTCGTAGGGGCTGATGTTCGAGCCGTCGTGGACGATGATCTGCTTCCGGCGCCCGAAGAACCACAGGTAGCCGTCGGCGTCGGCGCGGGCCAGGTCGCCGGAGTCCAGCCAGCCGTCGCGCAGCACCTCGGCCGTCTCCCGCGGCCGGTTCCAGTAGCCGGTCATGCACGAGCGGGTCCGCATCCAGATGCGCCCGACCTCGCCGACGCCGACCCCGGCGCCGGACTCGTCGCGCAGCGCGATCTCGAACCCGGGCAGCGGCCGGCCGATCGAGCCCGCCTTGATCGGGCCCCGCACCGGGTTCAGCGTGGCCAGGCCGACCTCGGTCATCCCGTAGCCCTCGTCGATCGGGAAGCCGGCGAGCTGCGCGAACTCGGTCAGCAGCTCGGTCGCGACCTTGTCGGACCCGCAGCGGACCGTGCGCACCGAGGCGAAGTCCGACGGCCGGACGTCGTGGTCGCGGATGAGCGACGCGAGCGCGGCCGGGAGGACCGCCATGACCGTCGGGCGGTGCGCGCGCAGCAGCCGCTCGAGCTCGTGCGCGTCGGTGCTGCGGGCGATGACGACGCGGCTGCCGGCCGACAGCGCCGACAGCGACCACAGGAACGAGCCGATGTGCGACATCGACGAGGCGGGCAGGAACGCGTCGTCGGGGGTGAGCTCGAACGCCGCGGCGGCGCCGGCGATCATCCAGCCGAGGCTCGCGTGGCTGTGGGTGACGCCCTTCGCCGGGCCGGTGCTGCCCGACGTGAAGAAGATCGCGGCCGGGTCGCCGTCGCCGCCGGGCGGCCGGGCCGGGAGCGGCCCGTCGGAGGCCATCAGCGCCTCGAGCCGGGCCACGGCGCCGGGCAGGTCGCCGGCGAAGGCGACGATCCCGCGCGGCAGCGCGCCGGCCAGGCGGCTGGCGGCGACGTCCGCGGCCCGCTCGGCGTGGGCGACGAGCGCGGCGGCGCCGCTGACCTCGAGCGAGTGGTCGACCTCGCGCCACGTGTAGCGGTAGTTCAGCGGCGTGAGGACGAGCCCGCTGCGCAGGCAGGCGAGGTGGTGGACGAGCAGCTCGAGCCGGTTGGGGACGAGCGAGGCGACGCGGTCGCCCCGCTTCAGGCCCAGCGAGGCGTACCCGGCGGCCAGGCGTCCGGCGGCGTCGTCGAGCGCCCTCCAGGTCAGCGTCCGCTCGACGCCGACGACCGCGTCCTCGTCGCCGCGGCCGAGCCGCAGGCCGCGCAGGAGGTCGTGCGGGACGGCCGGCGCGGCCAGGCCGGCACCGTGGATCTCCATGGCGCGAGCATCCCAGAACGCGGGCCGGGGCGGCACGGGTTCACGCGCCGGGCGGGCTGACCCGGCATGATCACCACATGCAACTGGGAATGATCGGCCTGGGCCGCATGGGGGCCAACATGGTGCGGCGCCTCATGCGCGCCGGACACGAGTGCGTGGTGTACGACCGCAACGCCGACGCCGTCCGGCAGCTCGCGGGGGAGGGCGCCACCGGCGCGGACTCCCTGGAGGACCTCGTCGGGAAGCTGAGCCCGCCGCGCAACGTGTGGCTGATGGTCCCGGCGGCCGTCGTCGACGACACGCTCGACGAGCTGGTCCCGCTGCTGCAGGCCGACGACACGGTCATCGACGGCGGCAACTCGTCCTACCGCGACGACCTGCGCCGCAGCAAGCGCCTCAAGGAGCTCGGCCTCCACTACGTCGACTGCGGCACGAGCGGCGGCGTGTGGGGCCTGGAGCGCGGCTACTCGCTCATGATCGGCGCCGACGACACGGCGTTCGCGCGCCTGGAGCCGATCTTCGCCGCGCTCGCCCCGGGCGTCGACGCGGCGCCGCGCACGCGCGGGCGCGAGGGCGAGCCGGCGCCCGGCGAGGCCGGCTACCTGCACTGCGGCCCGTCCGGCGCCGGCCACTTCGTGAAGATGGTCCACAACGGGATCGAGTACGGGATCATGGCCGCCTACGCGGAGGGCCTGAACATCCTGCGCAACGCGAACGTCGGCCTCTCGACCGTCGAGGCCGACGCCGAGACCGCGCCGCTGGCCGACCCCGAGGCCTACCGGTACGAGTTCGACATGGCCGCGGTCGCCGAGGTGTGGCGGCGCGGGAGCGTCATCGCCTCGTGGCTGCTGGACCTGACCGCGGCGGCGCTGTCGGACTCGCCCGACCTCGAGGAGTACTCGGGCCGCGTGTCGGACTCCGGCGAGGGCCGCTGGACGGCGATCGCCGCGATCGAGGAGGGCGTCCCGGCGCCGGTGCTGACGACCGCTCTCTACTCGCGCTTCGCGTCGCGCAACCACGACGAGTTCGCCAACAAGGTCATGTCGGCGATGCGCGCCGAGTTCGGCGGGCACGCCGAGAAGCCGGCCTCCTGACCGGCGCGCCGGCGCGGGGGGGGGCGCGGGGGGGGGGGGGGGGGGCGT
>JADGIB010000180.1 GCA_019683665.1 Solirubrobacteraceae bacterium | reverse complement strand
AGCGACCCTACGAGTCAGTCCGCCGCCAGCCCGAGAACCAACCCGAGCGATCGGACGTCACCGCCCGGCACCCGAACGCTGACACTGAGGGCGACCCTAGAGGAGCGTCAGCGCTGCGCGGCGAGCGCGAGCGACCGGTAGGCCGCCAGCGCGGGCTTGTCGAGCGGCTCGCCCGCCGGGTCGGCCGGGTTCAGCCGCCGCAGCCCGGACCAGTCGAACGAGTTCGTCGAGCCCATGTCCGACGTCAGCCACGTCGACCAGATGACGTTCTGGATCCGCCACGCCTTGCGGCGGCGCATGAAGCCGCGGTAGGCCTCGGTGAGCTTGCGCGCCTGGCCGGCCTCGGTCGTCTCGAAGCCGGTCGTCGTCGTCGCCTCGGTCCCCAGCGCCGACGGCCAGGTGATCTCGGTAATCATGATCGGCTTGCGGGCGTCGCCGTGGCGGTTCATCACCTGCCGGTTCAGGCGGACGATCTTCATGACGTTCGCGACGCGCCCGGAGAACGGGTGCATCCCGGCGACGTCGTACATCGACCCGTTCAGGCCGGCGTCGTAGGCCTTCTCGAGCGCGTTCCAGGAGTCGTTGCCGAAGCCGGCGAGGACGACGGTCGCGCCCGGGTCGGCCGCCTTGATCGCCCGGTAGGCGGCGCGCTGGAGGGCGACGAAGTCGCGGGCGAACGGCTTCGGCGACGACCAGTAGCGGTTCAGGTTCGGCTCGTTCCAGACCTGCCAGACGCGCTGCGGGCGCTTCGGCACGTCCGGGTTCTCGGCCCAGAACGTCCCGTTCGGGCCGTAGCGGGCGATGAGCGCCTGCAGGTAGGCGGCGAAGTCCTGCGGGTCGCGGGGCGGGGAGGCGAAGTTCGACGGGTCGACCCGCGCCCAGGCCGGGGCGCGCAGGACGACCGGCACGACCCGCAGGCCGTTGCGGGCCGCCTCGCCCATGAGGCGGTCGAGCGACAGCGTGATGAGCGGCCCGCCGCGCTCGGGCTGCATGTCGGCCCAGTAGACGACCGGGCGGATCGTCTCGACGCCGGACGCCTTCATGAGCCGGAACTCGTGCGCGAACGAGGCGTCGTCGCGGGTCATGAGGACGCCGTCGGCCATCACCCCGAAGAACCCCTCGGGCACGGTCCGCGCGGACGCGCACGCGGGGGCGAGGAGCGCGGCGGCGCAGAGGGCGACGAGCAGGCGGCGCATGCGCGGCCACACCGTAGCGGCCGTTTCGCGGCGTGCCGCCGGTCCGCTCTCATAGACTCGCGTCGGATGGAGCGCCGCGTCGCCCTCATTCACGACTTCCTCCTGGACGTGCGGGGAGCCGAGCGCACGTTCGCGGCGCTGGCCGACCTCTTCCCGGAGGCGGACCTGTTCACGGCCGTCTACGACCCGCGCGGCACCGAGGGGCGGTTCGAGCATCGCAACGTGAACACGTCGTTCCTGCAGCGGTTGCGGCCGACCGCGCGGACGTTCCGCCCGCTGCTGCCGTTCTACCCGTACGCGATGGAGGCGCTCGACCTCTCCGGCTACGACCTCGTCGTGTCGAGCTCGAGCGCGTGGGCGCACGGCGTCATCGTCGACCCGGACGCCGTCCACGTCTGCTACTGCCACAACCCGTTCCGCTACGCCTGGAACGCCCGCGACGAGACGCTCAGCGAGCGCGGCGCGCTCCAGCGGGCGGCGCTGCGCGTCGTCTTCCAGCGCTGGCGGCAGTGGGACTGGATCGCCGCGCAGCGCGTCGACCGCTACATCGCGAACTCCGAGACGACCCGCCGGCGGATCCGGCGCTACTTCGGCCGCGAGTCCGTCGTCGTCTACCCGCCGGTGGAGACGTCGCGCTTCAAGCCGGGGCCGGTCGCCGACTACTACGTCGTCCTGTCGGAGCTCATGCCGCACAAGCGCATCCACCTCGCCGTGGAGGCGTTCAACCGGCTGCGCCTGCCGCTCATCGTCATCGGCAACGGCCCTGACGCGCGCCGGCTGCGGCGGATGGCCGGCCCGACGATCACGTTCACCGGGCGCGTCTCCGACGAGCGCGCCGCCGAGCTGCTGTCGGCCGCCCGGGCGCTCATCGTCACCGCCACCGAGGAGTTCGGGATCGCCGCCGTCGAGGCGCAGGCGGCCGGGCGCCCGGTGATCGCGCTCGCCGAGGGCGGGGTGCGCGAGACCGTGCAGGAGGGCGTCACCGGCACGTTCTACGACACGCCGGACCCCGACGCGCTGGCCGAGGCGGTCCTCGGGTTCGACGCGCTCGGCGCGGACCCGGCCGCGTGCGTGGCGAACGCCGACCGGTTCGACGTCGCGCACTTCCGCCACGCGATCCGCCGCGTCGTGGCCGAGGCGTGCGAGGAGGAGCGCCCGCCGCGCGCCGACCCGCGGCGCGTGCGGCCGCGCGGCCTCGGGTCGCGGCTCGTGGCCCCGGGAACGTAGCCGCGATGCGCGTCGCCGCCGTCGTCCCGAACTTCAACGGGGCGCGCTGGCTGCCGGCCTGCCTGGCGGCGCTGCGCGCGCAGACGCGGCCGTTCGACGAGCTGATCGTCGTCGACAACGGCTCCGCCGACGGGTCGGCCGACGGGCTGGGGCCGGACGTCGCCGTCGTGCGCCTGGGCCGCAACCGCGGCTTCGCGGCCGCCGCGAACGCCGGGCTGCGCGCGACGGACGCCGACTGGGTCGCGCTCGTCAACAGCGACGTCGAGCTCGATCCGGGCTGGCTGTCGGCGATGCTCTCGGCGACCGGGGCCGACGACGTCGCGTCGGTCGCGGGCAAGATGGTCCGCCTCGACGACCCCGGGGTCATCGACGACGCCGGCGACTTCCTGCGCCGTGACGGCGTCTGCGAGCAGCGTGGGCGCGGCCACCGCGACGACGGGCGCTGGGACGAGCCGGGGGAGGTGTTCAGCGCCTGCGCCGGCGCCGCGCTCCTGCGCCGCGGCCCGGCGCTCGCCGTCGGCGGCTTCGACGAGCGCTTCTTCTCCTACCTGGAGGACGTCGACCTCGGCCTGCGCCTGCGGCTGGCCGGCTGGCGCGCCGTGTACGTCCCGGCGGCCGTCGCCCGCCACGCCGGGGGCGGCAGCGCGCACCTCCTGCGGCGGCCGGTCGGCGGCTGGGTGGCGCGCAACACGCTCCTGCTCGTCGCGAAGGCGTTCCCGCTGCGCTGGGCGGTCCCCGTCGCCTACCGCCAGGCCGCCTGGCTCGTCGCCGCCGCCCGCGGCGGGACGCTGCGCGCCCACCTCGGCGGGCTGGCCGCGGCGCTGCCGCTGCTGCCGGCGATGCTGCGCGAGCGGGCGGCGCTCCAGACCCGCTCGATCGTCCCGATCGGGACCGTCGTCGACGACCGGCCGTGGCGCGGCCCGCGCGCCGGAGGGCACCCGCGGGCGGGCTTCTGATGGCGACGGGACGGTGGCCGCGGTGGCGCACGCCGGCGCTGCTGGCGGCCGCGGCGCTGCTGTCGGGCTTCACGATCCTGCGCGAGATCGGCCCCCACGACGAGGGGCTGATGCTCCAGGCGGCCCAGCGGATCGCCGACGGCCAGTGGCCGTACCGCGACTTCTGGTGGAACTACGGGCCCGGCCAGCCGCTGCTGCTGGCGATCCCGGTCGAGCTGCTCGGCCCGTCGCTGCTGTGGTGGCGGATCCTGCGGGTCGCGCTCGACGCCGTCGTCGCCCTGCTCGCCTACCGGCTCGCCCGGCGCGGCGGCGCGCCCGAGGGGCTCGCGCTCGGCGCCTGGCTGGCGGCGGCCGCCGCGATGGCCTGGCCGGCGACGCCGGGCCCGAACCCGGTCGCGCTCGCGCTCGTCCTCGGCGCGCTCCTGCTCGCGCGCCGGCGGCCGTGGCTGGCGGGGGCGATGTGCGGCGCGGCGGTCGCGTTCCGGCCCGAGATCGGCGGGGCGGGAGCGATCGCCGTCGCGGTCGCCGGCGGCGGGTGGGCGTCGCTCGGGGTCGCCGCCGCGGTCGCCGCCGCCGCGCTCGCCCCGTTCTTCGCCGTCGCGCCCGGCGACATGCTCGACGACACCGTCGGGTTCCTCGGCGTGCAGGACATGCAGCGCCTGCCGCTCGACCTGACGCCCGGCACGGCCGACCCGAACAAGGCGCTCGAGGCGCTGTTCCCGGCGATCCTCGTCGCCGCGACCGCGCTGTGGGCCGGGTGGGCGGCCGTCCGCCGGCCGCGGTGGGCGCTCGTCGCCGCGCCGCTGCTCGCCGTCGGGCTGCTCTACCTGCTCGGCCGCCCCGACGAGTTCCACCTGGTGCCGCTCGCGGTGGTGCTCGCGGTCGCGCTGGCCGTCGCCGCCGCGGGGGAGTGGGCGCCCGCCGCCCGCGCCGCGCTCCTGGCCGCGCTCGCGCTCATCGCCCTCCACGGGGTTGAGCGCCGCGCCGGCCAGCTCCTGCGCCCGCCCGCGCTGGCCGCGGTCCCGTCATCGGTCGCCGACGGGGTGCGCACGACCCCGGCCGACGCCGCCGCGCTCGGCGCGCTCCTGCCGCGCATCGCGGCGCTCGTGCCGCCCGGCGAGCCGATCTTCGTCGCCCCGCCGCGCTTCGACCGCGTCAGCGTCGGCGACCCGCTCCTCTACGTCCTCGCCCAGCGCCCGAACCCGACCCGCTACGACGTCATCCAGCCCGGGATCGCGACGACCGCGGCGGTGCAGCGCGAGATGATCGCCGACCTCGAGCGGGCCCGGCCGCGCGTCCTCGTCCGCTGGCTGGACCCGCGCGCGACCCGCTCGGAGCCGAACGCGTCCGCGCGCTCCAGCGGGGTGCGGCTGCTCGACCGCTACCTCGCCGAGCGCTACGAGCCGGTCGCCCGCTTCGGGCCCTACCGCTTGGAGCGGCGCGTCGGCCGGCCTTCGCGGGGCCATGGGGTCCTTCCCGCGTCGACCTCGGCGCGGGATGCGGCGCGCTGACCGGGCCGCTGGCCGTCCGCGCGGCGCGGGTCGTGGCCGTCGAGCGCGACCGCGCGCGGCGGGCGCTTCGGGGCGACCTGGGCGCCGTGGCTCGACCTGCGCGTCGTGCACCGCATCCCGGCGGCCGCGTTCCGGCCCGTCCCGGCCGTCGACGCGCAGATCGCCCCCGAGGCGTGGGCGGCGCTGACGCGCGCGCTCACATCCGGCCGAAGCGGAAGCGCACGAGGGCGGTGACGGCGTGGATCCCGTCCCGCCACGTGATCTTCTTGCCCTCCTCGTACGTGCGGCCGTAGTAGGAGATCGGCACCTCGTAGAGGCGGACCCGGCGGCGCAGGACCTTCGCCGTGATCTCCGGCTCGAAGCGGAAGTCGTCGCTGACGATCTCGATCGAGCGGACGAGGTCGCCGGCGAACGCCTTGTAGCCGACCTCCATGTCGCTGATCGTCGTGTTGTAGAGGACGTTCGTCAGCAGCGACAGGAAGCGGTTGCCCACGTAGTGCCAGAAGAGGTGGGCGCGCTGCGGCTCCCCGCCGCGCAGGCGCGTGCCGAAGACGACGTCGGCGACGCCCGCGAACAGCGGCGCCATGAGCTTCGGCAGGTCGGACGGGTTGTACTCGAGGTCGGCGTCCTGGATGACGACGAAGTCGCCGGTCGAGGCGGCGATGCCGGTCCGCACCGCGGCGCCCTTGCCGCGGTTGCGGTCGTGGCGCAGCAGCCGGGCGCCGCCGTGGCGCTCGACGATCGCCGCCGTGTCGTCGGTCGAGCCGTCGTCGACGACGATGATCTCCGTGGCGAACGGCAGCTCGCCGAGCCGGTCGAGGACGTGCTCGATCGTCCGCGCCTCGTCCTTGGCCGGGACGATGATGGAGACGGTGTGGTCCTGATCCGTCAAAGGCGTGGCATCGTACCGGGCCGTGATCGCTCGGATCGTCCTCGCCGCCGCCGCGCTCGCCGTCGTCGCCCTGCTCGCCGTCAGCCGCCACGGCTACGACGCCTGCCAGGACGCGCGCCGCGACGTGATCGCGGCCGCGATCGGCGCGATCCCGGCCGACCGCCAGGACCCGGCGATCGCGGCGGTGCGCGAGCACTGCCGCGGCGCCGAGCGGCTCGTCGAGGTCGCCGGGCTCCTCTACCAGCAGGGGCGGGTGGACGTCGCCGAGCGCCTCGCCCGGGAGGCCGTCGACGCCGAGCCGGAGAACGCGCTCGCGTGGCGGGCGCTCGCGGCGACCGCGGCCGAGCGCGACCCCGCTACCGCTCGGCAGGCGGCCCGACGGCAGCTGGAGCTGAGTCCGCTCGATCCGCCGCCGGTGCCGGCCGGCTGACGCGCCGCGGGTCCTTGAAGCGCAGCGCCGGCTTCTCGACGGCGTAGTAGCTGAGCGCGGCGATCGGGATCGTGATCGCCAGCGTCGGCAGCAGCAGCGACAGGAAGCCGGAGCCGGGCAGCCAGCCCTGCGCGCCGTGCTCGTTGAGCTCGAGCATGATGTTCGAGTGCCACAGGAAGATCCCGTAGGAGACGAGGCCGAGCCACGCCATCCAGCGGGTCGCCAGCAGCCGCCGCGGCCAGCCGCCGGCCCAGTCGCCGAAGATCGCCGGGGCCAGCAGGAGCGCGGCGCAGAGCGCGTAGCCGACGTGCTCGCCGAGGAAGTTCCACTGCGTGTACGTGATGAAGACGCCGCGCGACAGGCCGAGGCAGAGCGACACGACGGCGAACACGACGGCCGCGGCCAGCCACGGCAGCCACGGGCGGCGGACGATCAGGCGCAGGACGGCGGAGTCGGCCTCGCGGCCGTGCCGGGCGACGCTGAGGACGGCGAGGATCATCCCGTAGGCGAACCAGTCCATGTAGCTGAGCAGCGTGTTGTGGAGGACGCGCCACTCGCTGAACGGCGGCGTGAACTCCTGGATCGCCCAGCGGAAGACGATGACGGCGACGGAGATCGCGGCGAGGATCGCGATCTCGCCGCGGACGCTCGGGCGCAGGCGGGCGATCCCGGCGGCGATGAACGGCAGCAGGACGTAGAACGACGCCTCGATGCAGAGCGTCCACGCGGGCGCGATGCCCTGGACGACCGAGTCGGTCCAGTAGATCTGCGTGAACGAGTAGAAGCGCCACCAGTGGTCGGCGAACCCGAGCAGGCCCGGGTAGATCGCCAGCAGCGACAGCGCGACCCAGTAGGCGGGGACGATCCGCAGGACGCGGCGGCGGACGAACGCGCGGATGCGGATCGGCGGGCGGCCCTCGCGGCGCGCCGCCACGAACGGCCGGTAGAGGAGGAAGCCCGACAGCAGGAAGAAGATCGTCACGCCGAAGTTCAGGCGCGCGGTGAAGTGCCCGAGCCAGTTGTCGGTGTTGAAGTTCGTCACGCCCGACGCGTGCGTGACGACGATCGACAGCGCGGCCACCGCGCGCATCGCGTCCAGCAGCGGGAAGCGCGGGTTGCCGGGCGGGGGGCGAAGGGCGTCGGGGGCCGG
>JADGIB010000179.1 GCA_019683665.1 Solirubrobacteraceae bacterium | reverse complement strand
ACGTGGGCGGGGTCAGGGGCGTCATGCGGGCTGCACCTCCTGGCGCAGGGACTTCAGCCCGTCGGCGATGCGCCGGCGGGCCGCCTCGGGGCTGATGCCGAGCGCCTCGGCGACCTCGATCGGGCGCAGGTCGGCGGCGTAGCGGAGCGTGATCGCGGCGCGCTGGCCGGGCGGCAGCGCGCGCACCGCCGCCCACAGCGCGTCCTTCTCGGCCGGGGCGGGGGCGGGCGCGGCGGCCCGCTCGGGGAGCGTGTCGCTCGGGACCGGGCGCCGGGCGCGGGCGCGGTGGACGTCGATCGCCTTGCGGTGGGCGATCGTCACCAGCCACGCCTCGACGTTCGCGTCCTCCGGCAGGCGCGGGTACGCGCGAAGGGCCGCCAGCCACGCCTCCTGGAAGGCGTCCTCGGCGTCCTGGCGCCCGGCGGTCGCGACGCACACGCGCCACACCGTGTCCCGGTGGCGGTCGAGCACCTGTTGGAAGGGAAGCACGATCGGCAGACGCGGGGCCCGGGGCGGACGTGAGGTCCCGCGCTCACTCGTGGCGGTGGAAGCCCTCGCCGGCGAGGACGCCGGTGCGGCCCTCGGCGACGAGCCGCCGCAGCAGCGGGGCGGCGCGGTAGCGCTCCTCGCGCAGCTCGTCGTGGAGGGCGTCGAGGACGGCGAGGACGTGGTCGAGGCCGATCTCGTCGCCCCAGCGCAGCGGGCCGCGCGGGTGGTTGAGCCCGAGGACCATCCCGGTGTCGACGTCCTCGGGGGAGGCGACGCCCTCGCCGACCGCGAACGCCGCCTCGTTGACGAGCTGGCAGACGATCCGCCCGAGGACGAGGCCGGGCGCGTCGGCGACCCACTCGGTCCGCAGCCCGAGGCTGTGGAAGAACGCCTCGGCGGCCTGCGCGGCGCGGCCGGCCGAGTCGCGCGAGCGGGTCAGCTCGACGACCCCGCCGGGGGCGAGGGGCGGCAGCGCGTGGAAGCCGACCGACGCACCGCCCGGGTCGAGCTGGGCGAGCGACCCGTCGGCGAGCAGGAGCGCCTGCGGCCCGCCCTGGAGCGGGTGCTCGTCGGGCTGGGCGCCGCAGTCGAGGATCAGCTCGGGGACCTCGCCCTCGGCGTCCTGGGGCTCGCGCACGTCCCAGCCGGCGTCGTCGGCGAGGATCCGCAGCTCGTGGGCGATCGCCAGGTCGCCGGCGATCACGACGAGCCGGCCCTGCCCGGCCGTCGCGTCGGGCCCCGGCGGGGCGGGCGGGTCGACGGGCCGCTGCGCGCGGCCGTCCTCGCCCCAGGCGTACCAGCCGCGGCCGGCCTTGCGCCCGAGGCGCCCGGCGGCGACCATCCGCGCGGTCAGCGGGCTCGGGCGCCAGCGCGACTCCCCGAACGACTGCTCCCAGAACGACCGCTGGATCGAGAGGTTCGTGTCGAGGCCGATGAGGTCCTGCAGCTCGAACGGGCCCATCCGGAAGCCGCCGCCGAGCCGGGCGATGCGGTCGAGCTGCTCGACGGAGGCGACGCGCTCGGCCACGAGCTTCTGCGCCTCGAGCACGAACGGCCGGTTCACGCGGTTGACGACGAAGCCGATCGTGTCGGCGGCCCGGATGACCTCGCGGCCCAGCGCGCGGGCCAGCCGGGCGGCGCGCTCGAGCGCGGCCTCCTCGGTCTCGTCGCCGGCGACGAGCTCGACGAGCCGCATCCGGTGCGGCGGGTTGAAGAAGTGCAGCCCGACGACGCGCTGCGGGCGGGGCACCCCGGCCGCGATCGCGGTCACCGGCAGCGAGGAGGTGTTCGTCGCCAGCACGCACCCGTCGCCGACGACGGCGGCGACCCGGCCCAGGAGCGCCCGCTTGAGGTCGAGGTCCTCCGGGACCGCCTCGATGACGACGTCGCAGCCGGCGAGGTCGTCGAGCGCGGCCGCGGGGCGGACGTGCGCGGCGGCCGCCTCCGGCAGCCGCCCGAGGGCGCGCTCGAGCGCCGCCGCGTCCGTGTCGTGCAGTCGCGTCGCGACGCCGTGCTCGCCCGCGAGGCGAGCGATGCCGGCGCCCATCGTGCCGGCGCCGAGGATGCCCAGCTCAGCCATGCCGACCACGGTAGTCCCGGCGGCGCGACGCTCAGGCGCCCTCGACGGGCGCGCCGCGCAGGACGGCGAGCCCGGCCCGCTCGCCGTCGAAGGCCAGGCGCGGAAGCCGGTCCAGCGGCAGCCAGGCGGCGTCGGACTTCTCGGCGTCGAGGCGCAGCGCGGCCGGGTCGCCGACGAGCCGGCACTCGTAGCCGACGTCGACGGTCCAGCGGTCGTCGCCGTAGCGGCTGGCGAACGCGCCGAGGATCCGCTCGACCTCGACCTCCAGGCCGGTCTCCTCGCGCAGCTCGCGCCGGATCGCCTGCTCGGGCGTCTCGCCCGCCTCGACGAACCCGCCCGGCAGGTCCCACTGGGCGAAGAACGGCTCGCGGGCCCGCTCGAGGACGAGGTAGCGGCCGCGCGCGTCGCGGGCGAACGCGAACACGGTCACCGCCGGGTTGTCGTAGTGGACGAAGTGCCCGCGCGGGCACGCCGGGCGGCCCGCGTCGGGGCGGCCGGCCGGGATCGGCTGCAGCGCCGTGGCGCACAGCGGGCAGAAGCGGAAGTCGGGCACGGGGGAGGGATGGTGCCAGGCCGACCTGCCATGCTGCGCCGCGATGGCCCGGTTCCTCATCGTCGGGGGCGGCTGCCGCGGCCTGCGGCTGGCGCGGGCGCTGCGCGCGGAGGGGCACGCCGCGCGCGTGACGACGCGCGACCCGGGGCGGCGGTCGGCGATCGCCGCGGCCGGGGCGGAGGCGGTCGTCGCCGACCCCGACCGGATCGGCACGCTGCGCGACGCGCTCGACGGCGTCACCGTCCTGCTGTGGCTGCTGGGGACGGTCGACGACGAGGCCCTCCACGGGCCGCGCTGGCGGATGATGCTCGAGCGGACGATCGACACGACGGTGCGCGGCGTCGTCTACGAGCGCGGCACCGACGCCGGCGCGGCCCTGACCCGCGAGCTGGCGACGTTCAACGGCATCCCGCACGCGGTCGTCGACGCCCGCGCCGCCGACTGGCTCGGCGAGACGCGGGCGGCGATCGCCCGGCTCCTCTAGCAGCCGGCGCCGATCGCGGCCAGCCGCTGCGCCGCCTGGCGGTCCCCGGCCTCCAGGCCGGCGCGGGCGGCGGCGACGACCGTCCGCGGCGCCGACCCGCGGTCGATCTGGTCGCGGACGAGGCGCAGGCGGTGGGCCTGGCTGAGGAGCGCCCGCTCGGCCTCCTCGTGGGCGCCGGCCAGCCGCTTCGGCGGCGTCGTGTCGATGAGCCGCCGGGCGGCCCGGGTCGCCGTCCGCTCGGCCCGCTTGACGATCGCGACCGCCTCGTCGGGCGACCCGGCCCGCAGCGCCTGCAGGCCCTGGGCGCCGGTGCTCGCGCCCGGGCAGGCCCGGTGGACCCGGGCCGCGTAGTCGGGCGCCGGCCCGTCGTCGCCGCAGCCGCCCGCCGCCAGCGTGACGACGATCGCCGCGAGCGCCCGCGCCGCGCGCGCGCCCGCTGCGCTCATGCCGCCTCGGCGTCGAGGAGCGGGGCGAGCCGCTCCAGCAGGTCGGACACCATGCGCGCCGTCGCGCCCCAGATGAGGTCCTCGCCGACGAGGTACGTGTCGGCCATGAACGGGACGCCGCGGCGCACGAGCCGCCGCCGCTCGTAGCCGGCGCGCAGCTCCTGCAGCGACGGCTCGAGGACCGAGGCGACCTCGCGCGGGGACGGCGTCCACGCGTGGCCGGGCTCGATGAGCCCGACGAACGGGTAGACGGCGTAGTTGGTGGCGATCGTCGGGGTCGGCTGCAGCGCGCCGACGAGCCGCACGTCGGCGGCGGGCAGGCCGATCTCCTCCTCGGCCTCGCGCAGCGCCGTGATCCGCAGGTCGGTCTCGTCGTCGTCCTGGCGGCCGCCGGGGAACGAGATCTCCCCGGCGTGGCGGCGCAGGTCGTCGCGGCGGCGCGTGAGCACCGCGTGCAGGCGGCCCTGCGAGCGGTAGATCGGGACGAGCACGGCGGCGTCGATGCGGCCGTGGACGTCCAGCGCGGCCGCCTCGGCCGGGTCGAGCAGGCAGGCGGCGAGCTGTGCGGCGAGGTCGCTCAGGCGGTCAGCTCGGCGGTCTCGACACGCTCGCGGAACATGACCTCGCCGTCGAGCGTGCGGTGGATCGGGCACTTGGCGGCGATCACCTGCAGCTTCGCGACCTGCTCGGGGGTGAGGTGCGCGGGCAGGCGCAGGACGAGATCGAAGCGGGTCGGGGTGCCGCGCTCGGCTGGCTGGTACTCGCAGTCGACCTCGATCGGGCCGATGTCCCAGCCCTTGCGCTGCGCGTACATCTCCATCGTGATCGCCGTGCAGGAGGCCAGCGCCGCGGCCAGCAGCTCCTGGGGGCTGGGCCCGGCGTCGTCGCCGCCGACCTCGGGCAGCTCGTCGGCCACGATCCGGTGCTCGCGCACCTGGATCGTCTGGCGCAGCCGGCCGGTGCGGCGGGACGTGGCCTTCATGCGACCCATGCTACTCCGGGGGTGGGCGCCGTCCCCCGGCGGCCGCGCCCGGGCCGCTAGGCGAGCGGGTTGAACAGCAGCCCGGTCGGCAGCTTCGGGAAGAAGTACGTGCTCTTGGGCGGCATCGACTCGCCCGCCTCGGCGACGGCGATCACCTGCTCGACCGGGGTCGGGCGCAGGACGAACGCGAGGTCGAAGGCGCCGGACTCGACGAGCCGGCGGGCGTCCTCGGCGGTGCGCGCGTAGCCGAAGCGGTGCAGGTGCGAGATGTCGTCGTCGGTCAGCTCCAGCGGCCCCTTCAGCAGCAGCGCCTCGAGCACGGCGGCGTCGAGCCGGCGGTAGGGCTCGGCGCGGCCGGCGAGGGCGGCGTCGGCGATCGCCTGGTCGCGGAGCGTGAGCCGCCGCGGCGGGCCGGAGCGGTCGAGGTAGCCGACCGAGAGCGGGCCGCCGGCCGGGCCGGGGGCGAGGTCGCCGGTCTCGGCGACCTCGAAGTCGCGCTCGATCGCCTCGGCCAGCGCCGCCCGCTGGGCCGGCGTCGTCTCCTTCACGAGCCGGTGGGTGGGGAAGATCGTCAGCCCCGGGTCCTGGAGCGCGACGAGGCACATGAGCACGTAGCGGTGCGGGCCCTCGCCGCCGACCTCCTCGGCGTAGGCGCGGGCGGTCTCGTAGCGGTGGTGGCCGTCGGCGATCAGCAGCTCGGCGCCGGCGAGCGCCTCCTGGACGGTCGCGATCGCGGCCGGGTCGTCGACGCGCCACAGCCGGTTGCGGGTGTCCTCGTCGTCGACGGCGTCGCCGAGCGGCTCGTCCTGCGCGAACGGCGCGAGCGCCCGCCACGCCGCCTGCTCGGGGTCCGAGTACAGGCTGAAGATCGGGGAGAGGTTGGCCCGCGTCGCGCGCGTCAGGCGCAGGCGGTCCTCCTTGGGGCCGGGGTGCGTGCGCTCGTGCGGGCGGATGCGCCCGGGGCCGTAGTCGGTGACGCGGACGCGGCAGAGGAAGCCCTGGCGGGTCAGCCGCCGGCCGTCGGGGCCGGTGTAGTCCTGGCGCAGGATCCACAGGGCCGGGCCGTCGTCCTCGACGACCGCGCCCTCCGCGCGCCACGCGGCGAGCGTCGCGGCCGCGGCCGCGTACGGGTCGTCACCGCCCCGGGGCAGGTCGATCGCGACGACGTTGTACGGCGAGCGGGCCAGGAGCGCGGCGCGCTGGGCGTCGTCGATGACGTCGTACGGCGGGGCGATCACGTCGCGCAGCGGCCCGGCGACGGCCGGGTCGTAGCGCAGCGCGACGAGCGGTCGGATCTCGGCCATCGCGGCCGGACCCTAGACCACCCCGCCTCAGCGTGCCCCGAAGTTCGTCGTGTAGGTCGCGGCAGGCAGCCCGCCGACCGGCTGCGGGGCGCCGCGGGCGACGCCGATGCCGATCTCGCGCAGCCGCGCGTCGAGGATCGTGCGCCGGTGGCCGGGCGAGCGCATCCAGTCGGCGACGATCCGCGCCGGGACGGACCGCGACCCCGAGCCCCAGGCGATGTTCTCGCCGAGCCGGCGCCAGCCGGTGTAGCCGGCCGCCTCGACGCGCTGGGCCATCGTCAGGCCGCGCGGCCCGACGTGGTCGAAGAAGCGCAGGCGGACCATCCGCCGCGAGTGGCGGGTCGCGGCGCGGGACAGGCGCCGGTCGGCCCGCAGCGGGGGCAGCCCGCGCTCGCGCCGCTCGGCGTTGATCAGGCACAGCGTCGCCGCGCGGACCTTCGCGAGCCGGCTCTGCTGGGGCAGCGCGCTCGCGCCCGCGCACGCGGCCCGGGCGTGGGCCGGCGCGGCCGGGATCACCGCAACGGCGGCCGCCGCGACGGCCGTCATCACAACCCTGCCGAGGTGGGTCATCGGTGCCTCACGGTACGCGGTCGCCCGGTCGGCACGTGGGCGAATCCGCCCATGCAGCGCCGGTCCGGCGGCGCAGCGGCGCGTTCCCGCGCCGGTGACCGTCCGCGCCGTGAGGCGCCGGAACCGGTCGTGAGCGGGGCGCGCTACGGGCGCGCCGCCGCGGCCCGGACGCCGTCGACCTCGTCGATGACGCCGCCGTCGTCGTCGAAGGCGATCATCAGGAGGTCCGCCGGGTGGGACGCCTCGCGGGCGATCAGGTCGAACGCCTCGCGCGCCTCGTCCTCGCGATCGAACGACACGACCAGGTTGCCGTTGTCGAAGATCGCGTAGGTCATGGGCCGATCGTACAGCGGGGGTGCGGGCGGGGCTACCGCTCCGTGATACCCACGACATCGACCACGAAGCCGGCGAGCGTGAGGGGGAGCCCCCACACGGACCAGTGTCCGGCGCCGCCGGTCCGCGCGATGCAGACGCCGTGGCCCGGCTGCAGGCGGATCGTGATGACGTGGGTTCCGGCGCGCTCGGGCCGGCGGGCGCAGATCGACCGCACGACGTCGAACCGCTCGAACATCGAGACGGCCATGTGGAGCACTGTCGCACGGAGGTCCTGCGGATGCGGCGATCGGCCCGCCTGGAAGTTGGACTGCATGGCCTCCATGACGTGCGTCGGCCCGAACCCGCCGCGGTACAGCGTCATCGGCTCTTGGAGGACGACGACGCGGAACTCGGTGTCATGGGCCACGGCGTCGGCAGTCTACGAGTTTGCACGACGATCATCGAGTGATCGCGGGTCCCTGCGTGGTGGTGCCGGCTCATGGGGTGCCTGGCGAGAGGGCCGGCGCTCGTCCCCTGGCGGCCGGCGGCGCCACGGCGCGGCCGGAGGCGAAGCGCCCCGGGCAGGACTCGAACCTGCGACCCGCGGCTTAGAAGGCCGCCGCTCTATCCAGCTGAGCTACCGGGGCG
>JADGIB010000178.1 GCA_019683665.1 Solirubrobacteraceae bacterium | reverse complement strand
GCGGCGGGGCGGTGTAGGCCGTGCCCCAGCACCGGGGCGGCGGGCGGGCCCCGGGCCGCGCGGGCGAACTCGCGCAGCGCCGGGGCGGCGCCGCCGCGCACGACGCCGTTGCCGGCGAGCACGACCGGGTTGATCGCGGCGCGGATGACGTCGGCGGCCTTCAGCAGCTCGCGCGCCCCCGGCTCGGGCTGGACGGGCCGGCGGCGCTCCAGCGGCCGCGCGTCGACCGGCTGGGCCATGACGTCCTCGGGCAGCTCCAGGTGGGTGGCGCCGGGCTTCTCGGACTCGGCGACCTTGAACGCCTTGCGGACGACCTCGGGGATGATGTCGGGGGCGCTGACGCGGGCGTTCCACTTCGTGATCGGCCGCATGACCTCGACGAGGTCGATGTACTGGTGCGACTCCTTGTGCATCCGCTCGAGGTCGCCCTGGCCGGTGAGCGCGACGAGCGGCGCCCGGTCGAGGAACGCGTCGGCGACGGCGGTGACGAGGTTCGTCGCGCCGGGGCCGAGCGTGCCCAGGCAGACGCCGGCGCGGCCGGTGAGCCGGCCGACCATGTCGGCCATGTAGGCGCCGCCCTGCTCGTGGCGGACGGGGACGAACGTCACCGTCGAGTCCTCGAGCGACTCGTTGAGGTCGAGCGTCTCCTCCCCGGGGATGCCGAAGACGTGTCGCACCCCCTCGGCCTCCAGGCACTCGACGAACAGGTCCGACGCGCGCCGGCTGGTCATCCGTCCACGACCCTACCCGCTGGACCGAAACTCCGGCGCGTCTCGTGAGTTCCCAGGGCCGAATGCGCCGCACCGTCCCGTTCCTCGCCCTCGCCGCCACGCTCGCCGCCGCCGCCCCCGCGGGCGCGGCCGCGACGCTGACGATCAACGGCGCCGGCTTCGGCCACGGCATCGGCATGAGCCAGTACGGGGCCGTCGGGATGGCGAAGCAGGGCTGGGACCACCGGCGGATCCTCGCCCACTACTTCCAGGGCACCGAGATCGGCAGGGCGCCGGAGAACGCCGTCGTGCGGGTCCTGCTGCAGTCGCCGCAGACGGCGCGGTTCACGAACGCGACCCATGCCGGGACGAAGGCAATCGACCCGGCCGGGACGTACGGGGCGCGGGCGTCGGGCGGCGAGGTCCTCCTGCTCGACGACCGCGGCCGCACGCTCGCCCGGTTCCGCCCGCCGATGCGGGTGACGAACGCGGCCGGCGAGCCGCTGAAGCTCCTGGGCACCGCCGGCAACGGCGTCCCGAACGGGACGTACCGCGGCTGGTTCGAGTTCCGGCCCGGGACGATGGGCGAGGTCCTGGCCATCAACGCCGTCGGCCTGGAGCAGTACGTCGCCGGCGTCATCGCCAACGAGGCGATCCCGTCGTGGCCGGCCGCCGCGCTGCGCGCCCAGGCGGTCGCCGCGCGCGGGTACGCGATCACGACGAGCCGCGCCGGCAAGGACGGCTGGGACCACTACCCGGACACGCGCTCGCAGGTCTACCGCGGCGTCGCCGGCGAGCACCCGAACACGAACAGGGCGGTCAACGCGACCGCGGGCGAGGTCGTCACCTACGACGGCGAGCCGATCACGACCTACTTCTTCTCGACGTCGGGCGGGCACACCGAGAACATCGAGAACGTGTGGCCCGGCGCCGAGCCGAAGCCGTACCTGCGCGGGGTCCCCGACCCCTACGACGACATCTCGCCCTACCACCGCTGGGGGCCGATCCGGATGTCGCGGGCCGCGGCGACCGCGAAGCTCGGCTCGCTGGTGAAGGGGCGGCTGAAGGGCATCCGCGTGACGAAGCGCGGCGCCTCCCCGCGCGTCGTGAAGGCGGTCGTCGTCGGGACCGGCGGGACGACGACGGTGACCGGCGAGCAGCTGCGCGCCCGCTTCGGGCTGCGCGACACGTGGATGTCGTTCAACGCCGCGACGGCCGAGGTCGAGGTCCCGGCCGATCCGGCGCCGGACGGCGACGCGGACGGCCGGGACGGCGGCGAGGCGCGCGGGTCGCGCGCCGGCGGCGCGACGATCGCGCGGGCCGGCCTGCGCGCGCCGCGGGTCGTCGGGTCCGCCTATCCGGCCGCGCCCGGCACGCCGGTGATCCTCGAGCGGCGCGCCGGCGGCCGCTGGACGCGGGTGGGCGAGACGCGGCTGGGCACGACGCGCCGCTACAAGGTCGGGCTGCCCGGGCCGGGGCGCTACCGCATCGTGGTCGGCGACGCGCCCGGCCCGATCGTGCGGCTGCGCTGAGCGGCTACGCCGCGGCGGTCGCCGGCAGGCCGAACGGCAGCTCCGCCGGCCGCAGCCGGTCGCGCACGTCGCCGACGAGCGTGACGTCGGTCGGGTCGAGCATGCGCACGCCGGCGCCCTCCGAGACGTCCAGCTCTCGCAGGTCCAGCCAGATGAAGTTCGGCGAGCGCGTCGACTGGAAGCCGTAGACGCGGTTCGTCAGGTCCGCCGCGCTCAGCCACCACGTCGGGTAGGACGGGAACAGGTTGTCGGGCGCGCCGAAGGGGATCGACACGTTGCGCGCCAGGCCGACCACGCTGGCGACCGCCTCGAGCTCGTTGGCGGGCTCGGGCAGGTGCTCCAGGAAGTGCTTCGCGCGCACGAACCGGTCGGTCGAGATGATGTCGCCGGGCAGGTGCTGGTCGCCGCCGCGCCGCAGACCGCGCGGCAGCACCCACATGCCGGGCTCGTCGCTGACCTCCCAGTCGATGGTGCGCGAGACGACCTTCGCGATCGGGTTGTCGTTCCAGAAGATGCGCGTGCACATGGGCCGGTCATCGGCGCGCCGCGGCGCGCCCTTGACCCAGCCCCCGAGGACGCGCGTGAGCGTCTCGGCCACGCAGACCGGCTTCTCGCCGCCCTCGGCCTCGAACGTGCGCTCGTGCCGAGCAGGCGCGGATCGCGCCGGGCGCCCGCGCGCTAGGCGCCGGCGATCGCGGCGCGCAGGTCGGCGACGAGGTCGGCCGGCGCCTCGATCCCGCACGACAGGCGCACGAGGTCGGGCGGGACGGCGGCGGCGCTGCCCTCGACGGACTGGTGGGTCATCGCCTGCGGCACCTCGATGAGCGACTCGACCCCGCCGAGCGACTCGGCGAGCGTGAACAGCCGCGTCCGCTCCGCGATCCCGACCGCGTCGGGGTGACGGAAGGAGACCATGCCGCTGAAGCCGGGCCAGCGGACGTCGCTCACCCCCGGCATCCCGCGCAGCGCCTCGACGACCGCGGCGGCCGACTCGGCGTGGGCGCGCATGCGCAGGGGCAGCGTGCGCAGGCCGCGGTGGACGAGGAAGCAGTCCAGCGGCGCGGGCACGGCCCCGATCGCGTTCTGGACGAAGCGCAGGCCGTCGTAGAGCCCGTCGTCGCGGGTGATCGCGACGCCGCCGACGACGTCGGAGTGGCCGCCGAGGTACTTCGTCGTCGAGTGGACGACGAGGTCGGCGCCGAGCTCGAGCGGGCGCTGGTTGACCGGCGTGGCGAACGTGCTGTCGACGGCGACGCGCGCGCCGCGGCGGCGGGCGATCGCGACGACGGCCTCGACGTCGACGACGTTCAGCAGCGGGTTCGTGGGCGACTCGACCCACACGAGGCGGGTGTCGTCGCCGACCGCGCGCTCGAGCGCGTCGAGGTCGGTCTGGTCGACGAGGTCGTGGCGCAGGCCCCAGCGGGCGAGGACCTTGTCGACGAGCCGGTACGTGCCGCCGTAGAGGTCGGCGGGCAGGACGACGTGGTCGCCGGCCGCGCAGACGTGCGTGATGACCGCGTGGGCGGCGGCCAGGCCGCTGGAGAACGCGACGGCGCGGCCGCCGTCGAGCTCGCCGAGCGCGCGCTCGAGGGCGGCGCGGGTCGGGTTGGCCGAGCGGGCGTAGTCGTAGTCCTCGACGAACCGGCCGACCGCCGGCTGGCGGAAGGTGGAGGTCTGGTGGATCGCCGGGACGACCGACCCGTACGTCGGGTCGGGGTCGAGGCCGGCGTGGACGGCGAGGGTCGCGAGCTCCATCAGCGGGCCAGGGCCTCGAGGAGGTCGCTGCGCGACACGACGCCGACCGGGCGGCCCTCGTCGACGACGAGCAGCGCCTGGCGCTCGCCGACGAGCAGCTCGACCGCGTCGTCGACCGGGTCGCCCGCGGCGACGGCGGGCAGGGGCGGCTCCATGACCTCGACGACCTGGGCGTCGAGCAGGCGCGCGTCCTTCACCGCGTGGGCGAGGAGGCCGCGCTCGGCGACCGAGCCGACGATCGCGCGGTCGTCGTGGGCCGACACGACCGGCAGCTGGGAGACGCGGTGCTCGTGCAGGAGCGCGACGGCGTCGCGCACCCGCTGGTGGGCGTGGACGGTGACGAGCGCGGGCACGTCGCCGCCCTCGGTCCGGCGGCGCAGGACGTCGCCGACGGTCCGCGCGCCGCCGCGCTCGAGGAAGCCGTGCTCGGTCATCCACGCGTCGTCGTAGATCTTGCTCAGGTAGCTGCGCCCGCCGTCGGGGAGGATCACGGCGACGAGCGCCTCCGGGTCCTCGATCTCCCCGGCGACCTGGAGCGCGGCCCACACGGCCATGCCGGCCGAGCCGCCGGCGAGGATCCCCTCGGTCTGCGCGAGCCGCCGGGCGGTGAGGAACGCGTCGCGATCGGAGACGGTGACGTAGCGGTCGACGACCGACGGGTCGAACGTCTCGGGCCAGAAGTCCTCGCCGACGCCCTCGGTGAGGTAGCCGCGGACCTCGTCGGGCGAGGCGGCGGTGTAGATCGAGCCGGCCGGGTCGGCGCCGATGACCTGGATGTCGGGGTTGCGCTCCTTGAGGTAGCGGCCGGTGCCGGTGATCGTGCCGCCGGTGCCGACGCCGGCGACGAGGTGGGTGATGCGCCCGCCGGTCTGCTCCCAGATCTCGGGGCCGGTCGTGGCGTAGTGGGCGGCGGGGTTGGCCGGGTTCGCGTACTGGTTGGGGCGGAAGGCGCCGGGGATCTCCTCGGCGAGCCGCTCGGCGACCTTGTAGTACGACTCGGGCGAGTCGGGCGGGACCTCGGTCGGCGCGACGACGACCTCGGCGCCGTAGGCGCGCAGGAGGTCGATCTTCTCGCGGCTCATCTTGTCGGGCATGACCGCGATGACCCGGTAGCCCTTCAGGCGCGCGGCGATCGCCAGGCCGGTGCCGGTGTTGCCGCTCGTCGGCTCGACGATCGTCCCGCCGGGGCGCAGGAGGCCGTCGCGCTCGGCGGCCTCGATGAGCCTGACCGCGACGCGGTCCTTGATCGAGCCGCCCGGGTTCAGCATCTCGGCCTTGGCCACCAGGGTCGGGGCGAGCCCGGCGCCGAGGCGGCTCAGGCGGATGAGCGGCGTGCCCCCGACCGCGTCGAGGATCGAGTCGCGGATGTCGGTGGTGCGGGTTGCGGTGGCCATGCCCGCATTCTCGCACCTGTGCGGCGCCGATCCGGGCACGTCGAAGATCCTTCGGATTAACGCCGGATCACCGAAGGTCCCGCTGTTCCACGTGCGATGATGCGGGCCGTGGCGAACATTCCGCTGGACGACCTCGACCGCCGCCTCGTCGCCATCCTGGCCGAGGACGCGCGGATCCCCAACAACCGCCTCGCCGAGCGCGCCGGGGTCGCCCCGAGCACGGCGCTCACGCGCGTGCGCGCGCTGCGCGAGCGCGGCGTGATCCGCGGGTTCCACGCCGACGTCGACCTCGCCGCGCTCGGCCGCCCGCTGCAGGCGATGGTGGCGATCCGCCTGTCGGTCCACTCGCGCGAGCAGATCGAGTCGTTCACCGCCCACGTGCGGGCGCTGCCCGGCGTGCTGAGCATCTTCCACATGTCCGGGTCGACCGACTACCTGCTGTGGGTGGCGATGGCCGACGCCCACGACCTGCGCGAGTTCGTCGTCGAGCACCTGGCCAGCGACCCGGCGGTCGCGCACGCCGAGACCTCGCTCATCTACGAGCAGACGCGAGGCCCCGGGGCGTTCGCGTAGCGCGCCCGGGAGCGCGGCCCGGGGGGCGGCGGGACGGCCCGGTACCGTCCCGGCATGGCCGACCCCCGCCCCCTGCTCGCCGTCGACGGGCCGTCGCTGATCTACCGCGCGTTCTTCGCCCTTCCCGACTCGATCACCGACGGCGAGGGCCGGCCGGTGAACGGGCTCCTCGGCGCCACGAACCTGATCCTCCAGGCCGTCGAGCGGCACGACCCGCGCGCCGTCGTCCTCTGCTGGGGCGCCGAGGCGGCGACGTACCGCGTCGAGCTGCTGCCCGCGTACCACGCCGACCGCCCGCCGGTGCCCGACGCGCTGGCGCCGCAGCTCGAGTGGGCGGGGGCGTTCTGGGGCGCGTTCGGCTGGCACTCGCTCGTCCACGACACGCTCGAGGCCGACGACCTGCTCGGCTCGCTGGCCGCCGTCGAGGTCGAGGCGGGCGGGCGCGCGCTGCTGTTCACCGGCGACCGCGACATGTTCCAGTGCGTGAGCGACCGGGTCGCGGTCCTGTGGCCCGGCGGCGGGAAGGGCGGCCCGGAGGTCATCGACGTCGAGGGCGTGCGCCGGCGCTACGGGATCGACCCGGCGCTCGTGCCCGACTTCATCGCGCTGCGCGGCGACCCGTCGGACTCGATCCCGGGCGGGAAGGGGATCGGCGAGAAGACGGCCCGCGACCTGCTGCTCGAGTACGGGTCGCTCGAGGGCGCGATCGCCAACGCGGTCCGCGAGCGCCCGCGCGTGCAGGCCGCGCTGCGCGGCCAGGCCGGCGAGCTGCGCGCCTACAAGCGCATCGCGACGCTCGTCCACGTGCCGGTGGAGCGCCCGCCCGACCGGGAGACCGACTGGGCCGGGGCGGCCGCGGCGGCGCGAGAGCGGGGCATGAACCGCCTCGCCGAGCGGCTCGAGGCGAAGCTCGCGGCCTGAGGCGCGGCGGGCGCTCAGCAGAGCGCGCCGACGTCGGCGCGCGCCCCGCGCGCGACGCGGACCGCGCGCTCGGCGGCGAGCGCGCCGCCGATGCGGCAGCGCAGCGTCCACGCCTGCGGGTCGCGGCCCGGGCGGCCGCGGGCCGCCGGCGGCGTCGACGGGTTCGCATGGAGGGCGAAGCGCCCGGCCGCGCCGACGCGGACCGTCGTGCGCACGACCTCGGGCAGCTCGAGCGGGGCGCCCGCGATCCCGCCGGCGTCGAGGGCCGGCCACGTCGTCGTCGACGACGTCCGGGTCAGCTCCAGCGTCGCGCCGGGCGTCGCCCGGCCGGCGACGACGGCGTGGAGGTCCGGGTCGGCGGCGGCAGCGAGCGCCGCGGTGAACGCGCGCCGCAGCCCGGGCCAGCGGCGGGCGAGGGCCGCGAGCGGCGGGTGGAAGCCGCCCGCGCGGTCCCCGATCTCGGCGGTGTAGGCGAGGCTGCCCAGCGACCAGTAGGCCCAGTCGTCGGCGCCGCCCGTGCCCTCCCC
>JADGIB010000177.1 GCA_019683665.1 Solirubrobacteraceae bacterium | reverse complement strand
AGCGTCGGCCCGCCGCGCCCGCGGGCGCCCTCGCGCTCGAGCATCGGCCGCTTCGCGGCGTGGCCGCCGGGCGCGGAGAAGCCGCCGAGGCGGCCGCCGGCGGCGACGACGCGGTGGCGACCGGGAAGGGGTTGCGGGCCATCGCCCGCCGCGCCGAGCGCGGTGCCGACCGGCGCGTATCCGGTCGCGGGCCCCGGCATCGTCCGGGCGACCCGACCGGCCGCCCCGGCCGGCGCCCGGACGGGGTAACGTTGCCGTGGATGTCGTCGCCGCACGCAACGGCGCTGCGCTGGGTCGCCGAGGGTCGCCGGGTCGTCGCCTGCACGCTCGTGGAGACCGTCGGCTCCGCCCCGCTGGACCCGGGCGCCGTCATGCTCGTCGACGACCAGGGCCGCATCGAGGGGTCGGTCACCGGCGGCTGCGTCGAGGCCGCGCTCGTCGAGGAGGCCCAGGGGATCCTGGCCGGCGCGCCGCCGCGGGTCGCCACCTACGGCATCAGCGACGACCAGGCCGCCGACGTCGGGCTCATGTGCGGCGGCACCGTCCGCGTGTTCGTCGCCGAGCTGCGCGACGTCGAGCCGCTGCGGGCCGTCGTCGACGGCGTCGAGGAGGACCGGCCCGTCGCGCTCGCCACCCTCCTCGACGGGGCGGGCGCCGGCGCCCAGATGGCGGTCGCCCCCGACGGGACCGTCGGGTCGCTCGGCCTCGGGTCGCTCCTCGACGGCAACGTCGCCCGCGAGGCGCGCGGCTACCTCGACGAGGGCCGCTCGGCGGTCCGCCGCTACGGCGCCGGCGGCGAGACGATCGGCGGCGAGCTGCGGGTCGCGATCCACGCATTCGCCACCCGGCCGCGGATGGTCATCTTCGGCGCGATCGACTTCTCGGCCGCGCTCGCCGCGATGGCCACCCACATCGGCTACCGGGTGACGATCGTCGACGCGCGCCCGGCCTTCGCGCAGAGCCCGCGCTTCAGCGCCCACGCCGAAGTCGTCGTCGCCTGGCCCGACGCCTACCTCGCCGGCCAGGAGCTCGGCCCGCGCGACGCCGTCCTCGTCTTCACCCACGACAGCAAGTTCGACGAGCCCGCGCTCATCGGCGCGCTCGCCACCGGGGCCGGCTACATCGGCGCGCTCGGCAGCCGCCGCACCCACGCCGACCGCGAGCGGCGCCTGCGCGAGGCCGGCGTGCCCGAGGCCGACCTCGCGCGCATCAGCTCCCCGTGCGGGCTCGACGTCGGCGCCCGCACCCCGGCGGAGACCGCGGTCTCCGTGCTCGGCGAGATCCTCGCGCTGCGCGCCGGCCGCGCCGGCGGCCGCCTGGCCGAGGGCAGCGGGCCGATCCACCCGCGCGCCGCCGCCGTCAGCTGACCTCGACCGCGGTCCAGATCGTCACGTAGACCGGCGGGCGGAAGCGGCCGGCCGGCACCCCGCCCGGGCGCGAGACGATCGCCTGCGTCGCGCCGGCCGTCGCGACGAACCGCCGCATCGCGTCGGCGACCGGCGAGCAGCGGTCGCCGCGCAGCGTCGCCGCGTGCCACATCGCGTCGCGCGGCGTCCCGCGCACGGCGAGGCGCACGAGGGACCCCCGCCGCAGCGCCCCGACGACGGTGTGGGCGACCGCGAGCATCACCCCCTCCCCCGCCGCCGTCGCGTCCTGGGCGGCGGCCTCGGTGGCGAACGCGCCGCGGTCGGGCGGCGACAGCCCCTGCTGGGCGAAGAGGGCCAGCAGCTCCGCGTCGGCCGGCCCGACGAGCCAGCGCTCGCCGGCCAGCTCGCGCAGACGCACCTCCCCCGCGGCGGCCAGCCGGTGGCCGGGCGCGGCGACGACGACGAGCTTGTAGCGCAGGAACGGCGCGACCTCGAGGTCGAGCGACGGCGGCGGCGCCGGCCCGAGCGCGACGTCGGCGCGGCGGTCGGCGAGCATGGCCGGGAACGCCTCGGGCGCCGCGACCTCCTGGGTCACCTCGAGCGTCGGGCGGCGGCGGGTGAACGCGTCCAGCAGCGGCGCCGACACGTACTCGGCGACGGCCGGGGAGACGACGAGCCGCAGCAGCCCCTGCTCGCCGCGCGCCTCGCGGACCCCGCGGCGCAGCCGGTCCTCGATCCCGAGGATCTCGGCCGCGGCGGCCGCGAGCCGCTCGCCGCCCGGCGTGAGCCGGATGCCGCTGCCGACGCGCACGAAGAGCTGGTCGCCGAGGTCGCGGCGCAGCGCGGCGACCGCCGCGGAGACCGCCGGCTCGCTGACGCCGAGCGCCTCGGCGGCCGCGGTGACGGACCCGAGGCGCGCGACCGTCGCGATGGAGCGCAGCTGCGCGAACGTCACGGTCCCGGCGACTATAAGCGAACCGTTATCGGTCGTGCCGGTTGTCACGAGCCGCCGGTAGCGTCCGCCTCGGGTCATTCGAGGAGAGGACGGCCATGCAGGTACCCGCGCCCTTCGAGTACGTCCGCGCGTCGAGCGTGGGCGAGGCGATCGATCTGCTGGAGCGGCTGGGCCCGGAGGCGCGGCTGGTCGCCGGCGGCCACTCGCTGCTGCCGATGATGAAGCTCCGCCTCGCCACCCCCGAGCACCTCATCGACATCAACCCGCTGGCCGGCGAGCTCGGCGACGTCCGCGAGGAGGGCGGCGAGGTGCGGATCGGGGCGATGACCCGCCACCGCGACGTGCTCGAGTCCGAGCTGCTGGTCCGGCGCTTCCCGATCATGCGCGACGCCGAGCGCAGGATCGCCGACCCGCCGGTCCGCAACCGCGGCACGATCGGCGGGGCGCTCTGCCAGGCCGACCCGTCCGAGGACCTCAGCGCCGTGTGCGCGGCGCTGAAGGCGAGCGTCGTGATCCGCGGCCGCGGCGGCGACCGCGTCCTCGACATGGTCGCCTTCCACCGCGGCCCGTACGAGACGGCGGTCGGCGACGCGGAGATGCTCGTCGAGGTCCGCGTCCCCGTCCGCCCCCACGGCGGCAGCGCCTACGAGAAGGTCGAGCGGCGCGCCGGCGACTGGGCGATCGCCGCCGCCGGCGCCGCGCTCTGGCTCGACGGCGCGACCGTCGCCGACGCCGGGATCGCGCTCAGCGCCGTGAACCCGCGCGGGGTGCGCTGCGAGCGCGCCGAGCAGGCGCTCGTCGGGCGCCCGCCCTCGGAGGAGGCGTTCGCCGAGGCGGCCGCGCTCGCCGCCGAGGACTGCGACCCGATCGCCGACCAGCGCGGGTCGGCCGAGTACAAGCGCCACCTCGCCCGCGAGCTGACCCACCGAGCCCTGCGCCGCGCCGCCGAGCGGACGCTGGCCTCCTGAGGAGGAGACCGATGCAGATCACGCTCTCGATCAACGGCGAGACCCGCTCGGCCGAGGCCGAGCCGCGGACGCTGCTCGTCCACGTCCTGCGCGACCACCTCGACCTCACCGGCACCCACTGGGGCTGCGACACGTCGAACTGCGGCGCGTGCGTCGTGCTCGTCGACGGCGAGCCGGTGAAGTCGTGCACGATGCTCGCGGCGATGGCCGAGGGCCACGAGATCACGACCGTCGAGGGCCTGGCCCGCGACGGCGAGCTCGACCCGGTCCAGCAGGGGTTCTTCGAGGAGCACGGCCTGCAGTGCGGGTTCTGCACCCCGGGGATGATGCTCACCGCCCGGGCGCTGCTGAACGAGAACCCGAACCCCTCCGACGAGGAGATCCGCGTCGCGATCAGCGGCCAGATCTGCCGCTGCACCGGCTACGCGAACATCGTCCGGGCGGTCCGCTGGGCCGCGGAGCACGAGGCCGGCGCGACGGCCGGCGAGGAGGCGATCGCCTGATGGCCGCCACCGAGCAGCGCCCGATCGGCTTCGGCCGCCTGAAGCGCAAGGAGGACCCGCGGTTCCTGCGCGGCGAGGGCACCTACGTCGACGACGTGAAGCTGCCGGGGATGCTCCACGGGGCGATCCTGCGCAGCCCGCTCGCGCACGCCCGGATCGTCTCGATCGACACGTCGGCCGCCCAGCAGCACCCGAAGGTGCGGGTGGTCGTCACCGGCCGGGACCTCGAAGGCCTCGGCCTGGCCTGGATGCCGACGCTGAGCGCCGACACGCAGGCCGTCCTCGCCACCGACAAGGTCCGCTTCCAGGGCCAGGAGGTCGCGTTCGTCGTCGCCGAGGACCGCTACGCCGCCCGCGACGCGCTCGAGCTGATCGAGGTCGACTACGAGCCGCTGCCGGTCGTCAGCGACGTCCGCCGCGCGCTCGACCCCGACGCGCCGGTCATCCGCGACGACAAGGAGGGCCAGACCACCAACCGCATCTTCGACTGGGAGGCCGGCGACGAGGCCGAGACCGAGCGGGTCCTCGCCGACGCCGACGTCGTCGTCGTCACCCAGGAGATCCCGTTCCAGCGCGTCCACCCGGCGCCGCTGGAGACGTGCGGGTCGGTGGCCGACATGGACCCGGTCACCGGGAAGCTGCGACTGTGGACGACGAGCCAGGCCCCGCACGCGCACCGGACGCTCTACGCGATGGTCGCCGGGATCCCCGAGCACAGGATCCAGGTCATCGCGCCCGACATCGGCGGCGGCTTCGGCAACAAGGTCCCGATCTACCCGGGCTACGTCTGCTCGATCGTCGGCTCGATCCTCACCGGGCGGCCGGTGAAGTGGATGGAGGACCGCACCGAGAACCTCACCTCGACCGGGTTCGCCCGCGACTACCTCATGCGCGGCCGGATCGCCGCCGACCGCGACGGCCGCATCCGCGGACTGCGCGTCGACGTCCTCGCCGACCACGGCGCGTTCAACGCGACCGCGCAGCCGTCGAAGTACCCGGCCGGGTTCTTCCACATCTTCACCGGCTCCTACGACCTCGAGGCCGCGTACTGCAGCGTCCGCGGCGTCTACACGAACAAGGCCCCCGGCGGGGTCGCCTACCGCTGCTCGTTCCGGGTGACCGAGGCGGCGTACCTCGTCGAGCGGATGGTCGACCTGCTCGCCGCCGAGCTGGAGATGGACCCGGTCGAGCTGCGGATGCGGAACCTCATCCGCAGCGACCAGTTCCCGTACACGACGAAGACCGGCTGGGAGTACGACTCCGGCGACTACCACGCGACGATGCGCGAGGCGCTGCGGATCGCCGGCTACGACGAGCTGCGCCGCGAGCAGGCCGAGAGGCGGGCCCGCGGCGAGCACATGGGGATCGGCGTCTCGTTCTTCACCGAGACGGTCGGGGCCGGGCCGAAGGCGAAGATGGACATCGCCGGCCTGGGCATGGCCGACGGGGCCGAGCTGCGCGTCCACCCGACCGGCACCGCGGTCGTGCGCCTGTCGGTGCAGACGCAGGGCCAGGGCCACGAGACGACGTTCGCCCAGATCGTCGCCGAGGAGCTCGGGATCCCGCCCGAGGACGTCGAGGTCGTCCACGGCGACACCGACCAGACCCCGTTCGGGCTCGGCACGTACGGCAGCCGCTCGACGCCGGTGTCGGGCGCCGCGGTCGCGATGGTGTCGCGCAAGGTCCGCGACAAGGCGCGGCTCATCGCCTCGGCCGCGCTCGAGGTCGCCCCCGAGGACCTCGCGTGGGAGCGCGGCCGCTGGTTCGTCAAGGGCGACCCCGAGCAGGGCCGGACGATCCAGGAGCTGGCGCTCGCCGCCCACGGGACGCTGACGCTCCCCGACGGCGTCGAGGGCCACCTCGACGCCGAGGCCGTCTACGACCCGCCGAACCTCACCTACCCGTGCGGGGCCTACATCGCCGTCGTCGACGTCGACCCGGCCACCGGCGAGGTGAGGCTGCGGCGGTTCGTCGCCGTCGACGATTGCGGGGTGCGGATCAACCCGATGATCGTCGAGGGCCAGATCCACGGCGGCCTGGCCGAGGGCGCCGGGATCGCGCTCATGCAGCACATCGCCTTCGACGAGCAGGGCAACTGCCTCGGCGGCTCGTTCATGTACTACGGCGGGCGGTGGTCGCTGGAGGTGCCCGACTGGGAGCTGGGCGAGACCGTCACCCCGTCGCCGCACCACCCGATCGGGGCCAAGGGCGTCGGCGAGTCGTCCAACGTCGGCTCGCCGCCGGCGATCGTCAACGCGATCGTCGACGCGCTCGCGCCGTTCGGGGTCCGCCACGTCGACATGCCCGCGACCCCCGGCCGCGTGTGGGAGGCGATCCGCAGCGCGTCGGGGACGGCCGCGCCGCCGCGATGACACGCACCGCCGCGCAGCTCGAGGAGGCCGGCGTCCCGTTCGTCGAGGCGACGGTCGTGCGCTGCGCCGCGCCGACCAGCGCCCGCCCCGGCGACCGCGCGATCGTCCTCGGCGACGGGACGATCGACGGGTTCGTCGGCGGCTCGTGCGCCGACGCGACCGTCCGCCTGCAGGCGCTGCGGGCCCTGGAGACCGGCGAGCCCGTCCTGCTGCGCATCCTGCCGGGCGCGCAGGACGGGCCGTCCGCGGAGCCCGGGTCGGTCGTCGTCGCCAACCCGTGCCTGAGCGGCGGCGCGCTCGAGCTGTTCCTCGAGCCGCGGCTGCCGGCGCCGCGGGTGGCGATCGCGGGGCGCTCGCCGGTGGCCGAGGCGCTCGCCGACCTGTGCCCGCCGCTGGGCCTGCGGCCGCGGCTCGGCGAGCGGGCCCGGCCGGGGGACTTCGCCGCGGTCGTCGCGTCGCTCGGCCACGGCGACGAGGACGCGCTGCGGGCGGCGCTCGAGGCCGGCTGCGAGTACGTCGGGCTCGTCGCCTCGCGCCGGCGCGGCGCCGCGGTCCTCGCCGCGCTGCGCGACGAGGGCGCCGGCGCGGCCGCGCTCGAGCGGGTGCGCACGCCCGCGGGCCTGGCGATCGGGGCGCGCACGCACGCCGAGATCGCGCTGGCGATCCTGGCCGAGATCGTCGCCGCGCGCCGCGCGGCGCCCGCCCCCGGCCCGCTGCTCGCGGTGACGCCCGTGCGCCCGGCGGCGCCGGCCGCGACGCCCGCGGCGGCGCGGGAGGCGGTCGACCCCGTCTGCGGGATGACCGTCGCGGTCGGCCCGCACACGCCGACCGACGGCGAGCACGCGTTCTGCTGCGAGGGCTGCCGGGAGGCGTGGCGTGCCCGCGCCCGCTGAGGCGCCGTTCACGGCCGGCGTCGTCCTGGCCGCCGGCGCGTCGCGCCGCCTGGGCGAGCCGAAGCAGCTGCTTCCGTACCGCGGCGCGACGCTCCTGGACGCCGTCCTCGACACCGCCCGCGCCTGCCGCTTCGACCCGCTCGGCGGCGCGCGCGGCGGCGCCGCCGGCGCGGTCCGCGCCCGGGTCGACCTGTCCGGCGCCGACGTCGTCGTCGCCGGCGACCCCGGCGCGGGCTGCTCGTCGTCGATCGCCGCCGCGCTCGGCGCGCTCGACCCGCGCTGCGCGCTGCTCGTCCTCCTCCTCGGCGACCAGCCCGGGGTGACCCCGGCGCCCGCCCCCGCGCGGCGGGCCGGCCGCGGCGCCGCGCCGCGGGCCGCCCG
>JADGIB010000176.1 GCA_019683665.1 Solirubrobacteraceae bacterium | reverse complement strand
CCGCGCCGCGCCGGCGCGGACGCCGCCGGCGCCGACGCCGCCGCGCCGCCCGAGGACGACGTCGCCGCCCAGCTCCTCGACCGGCTCAACCCGTTCCGGGGAGGCGGCCGCTGATGCGCCGCGCGATCCGCACCCACGCCCGCGACTTCGCCGCGATCGTCGTCCTGCTCGTCGTCGCGATCGCCGTCACCGCCTACATCCTCGGCAACCAGCGCTTCACCCCGCCCGGCTGGGTGCCGATCATCGGCTCCGACGTCGTCGAGCGCCGGATGGAGATCTCGACCGCGCAGGCGCTCATGCCCGGCCAGGGCCAGGAGGTCGCGATCGCCGGCGTGAAGGTCGGCGAGATCGCCAAGGTCGAGCTGAAGGGCGGGCGCGCGCTCGTCACGATGCGCATCCAGCGCGAGCACGCGAAGCTCCACTACGACGCGACCGCGCTCGTGCGGCCGAAGACCGGGCTGGCCGACATGACGATCCAGCTCGACCCCGGCACCTCCGAGGCGGGCGAGGCGCCCGACGACTGGGTCATCCCGGTCAGCCAGACCCGGCCGACCGTGAACTTCGACGAGATCCTCGCCGCGCTCGACGCCGACACGCGCGACTACCTGCGGATCCTGCTCGGCGACCTCGGCCGCGGCCTGAAGGGGCGCTCGAACGACCTCGCCAACACGTTCCGGCGCTTCGAGCCGACGAGCCGCAACATCGAGGAGATCACGAAGCTGCTGGCCCGGCGCCGCGACCACATCGAGCGGGCGATCGGGAACTTCCGGCTGCTCACCGAGGCGGTCGCCGGCAAGGACGAGGACCTCGCCCAGCTCGTCGCCGCCTCCGACGAGGTCTTCCGCGCCTTCGTCGCCCAGGACCGGGCGCTGCGCCGGACGCTGCAGGACCTGCCCGAGACCCTCCGCGTCGCCCAGGAGAGCCTCGGCAAGGCCGGCGACCTCGCCGACGCGCTCGGGCCGACGCTCGAGTCGCTGCGGCCCGCCGCCCGGGCGCTCGGCCCGTCGCTGAAGCAGACCCGGCCGTTCCTGCAGGAGTCGACGCCGATCATCGAGACGCAGCTGCGGCCGTTCGCGCGCGAGTCGCTGCCGACCGCGCGGCTGCTGCGGCCCGCCGCCCGCGACCTCGCCCAGGTCACGCCCGACCTGACGAGCGCGCTGAAGGTCGTGAACGTCCTCCTCAACGAGCTCGCCTACAACCCGCCCGGCGACGAGGAGGGCTACCTGTTCTGGGCGGCGTGGACGAACCACGCGGGCGCGTCGATCTTCGGCGCCCAGGACGCGATGGGCGCGATCCGCCGCGGCATCGTGCTCGCCTCCTGCTCGACGCTGCAGACGCTGCCGGCCCTCGTCCCGGCCAACCCGCGCCTCGGCACGCTCATCAACCTCCTCAACCCGGTCTCGGCCGAGGAGGCGTGCGCGGGCCAGGGCGGCGCCGGGGCGACGCTGCCGACGACCGGGACGGGGACGACCGGCGCCGGGACGACCGGGACGGGCGCGACGGCCGCGACGGCCACGGAGGAGGAGGGCTGATGCAGAAGCAGGCGCCCACCTTCGGCCGGCTGCTCGTCATGGTCGTCTTCGCCCTGTCGTGCTTCGGCCTGCTCCTCTACCTGTGGATCGCCTTCGGCGGCGCGACGCCGCTGGCGCCGAAGGGCTACCGCTTCACGACCTCCTTCGGCGAGGCGACCCAGCTCGCCGCCGAGGCCGACGTGCGCATCTCCGGCGTGCCCGTCGGCAAGGTCAAGGAGATCGACACGACGCCGGACGGCCGCTCGCGGACCGTCATCGAGATGGACCGCGAGTACGCGCCGATCCCGCGCGACACCCGCGCGATCCTGCGCCAGAAGACGCTCCTGGGCGAGACCTACGTCGAGCTGACGCCGGGGGACCCGTCGAGCGGGATGCTGCCCGAGGGCGGCACGCTGCCCGCCTCGCAGGTCTCGCCGACCGTCGAGCTCGACGAGATCCTCAGCACGTTCGACGCCGAGACGCGCGAGGCGTTCCAGACCTGGATGCAGCAGCAGGCGATCGGCATGCGCGGCCAGGGCGGGAACGTCAACGACGCGCTCGGCAACCTCGCCCCGTTCGCCGTCGACACGAACCGGCTGCTGCGGATCCTCAAGGCCCAGGACCGCGAGGTGCGCGAGCTCGTCGACGGCACCGGCCGCGTGTTCGGCGCGCTGAGCGCCCGCGGCGACCAGCTCGCCCAGCTCATCCGCAACGCGAACGCGGTCTTCGAGACGACCGCCCGCCGCGACGAGGACCTCAAGGCGCTCTTCCGGGCGCTGCCGACGTTCGAGGACGAGTCCGAGCGGACCGTGCGGCGCCTCACCGCGTTCGCGCGCGAGACCGACCCGCTCGTCGACCAGCTGCGCCCGGCCGCGCGCGAGCTGTCGCCGACGCTGCGCCAGCTCGACGCGCTCGCGCCCGACCTCAACGCGCTCTTCCGCGACCTCGACCCGCTCATCGACGCGTCCGAGCGCGGCCTGCCCGCCGTCCAGCGCTTCCTCGACCGCTTCGCCCCGTTCCTGGGCGAGTTCGACGCCCCGCTGCGCCAGCTCAACCCGATCCTGGCCTTCCTGGGCGAGTACCGCAGCGAGCTGACCGCGTTCTTCGCCAACCCGGTCGCCGCGACCCAGGCGACCTCGCCCGACGTCGACGGCAACCCGGTCCACTACCTGCGCACGATCAACCCGGTCACGCCGGAGAACCTCGCGATCTATCCGCGGCGCCTGCCGAGCAACCGCGCCAACCCGTACATGAAGCCGCGCGAGTTCCTCAACCTCATGCGCGGCATGGCCTCCTACGAGACGCGCCAGTGCGCGAGCGGCTTCCCGGCCTTCGTGCAGACGAGCGAGCTGGCGGAGGCGATCGGCGGGGCGACCTCGGCGCTGACGGCGCTGCTCCCGCAGCCGCTGCGCGAGCTGGACGCCGACCAGGCCCAGCAGCTCATCGGCGTCCTCAACAGCTACGTCACCCCGGCGCTGCAGGCCGAGCTGTTCGCCCAGGCCTTCGGCGGCGTCCAGGAGGTCATCGCGCCGCCGTGCCGCCAGCAGGGCCCGTACACGACCCGCGCCGGCACGACCCAGTACCCGCACGTCTCGGCGGCGCCGAACGGGCACACGGCCGAGCCGTAACCTGGCCGGGAGATGACGGGCCTCGAGCGCCTGGTGGGCTGGGTCGGGCGCCGGCCGTGGACGGTGCTCGGCGCCGCGCTGCTCGTCGCCGGCGCGGCGGCCGCGCTCGCGGTCGCGACGCTGCGGCCCTCCGGCGGGGCCGACACGCTCGTCGGCCGCTCGTCGGGCGCCTGGCAGGCGACCGAGCGCTACCACGAGCGCTTCGGCGACGACGCCGTCTACGTCCTCGTCCGCGAGAACCTCCGCCAGCTGCTGCTCACGAGCGACCTCGAGACCGTGCTCGGGCTCGAGGGCTGCCTGTCGGGCAACGTGCCCGCCGGGGCCACGCCGCCCGGCGGCACCGGCTCGCCGTGCGGGCGGCTGGCGGCCACCCATCCCGTCCAGGTCGTCTACGGGCCGGGGACGTTCGTCAACGAGTCCGTGCGCCAGATCGCCGACCGCTTCACCGAGACCTCCCGGGCCGCCGCGCAGCAGGCCGACGAGGCGGCGCGGGCGGCCCGCGAGCTCGCCCGCCGCCGCGGGTACTCGCCGGCGCGGGCCCGCCGCTTCGCCCGCCAGGCGCGCGAGCTCGTCGACGCCGGGTTCACCCGCGACGTGCTCGCGCTCGCGCTCGAGTACGGGCTGCGCGGGGTGCCGCAGCTCAACGACACTGCGTTCGTGTCGCGGCTCGTGTTCACCGGGGACGGCCGCGACGGGACCCCGAAGGCGCGCTTCGCCTACCTGTTCCCGACGCCGCGCTCCGCGCTCATCCAGGTGCGCCTGCGGCCCGACCTCGACGACGAGGAGCGGCGGGAGGCGATCGCGCTCGTGCGCGAGGCGGTCGCGATGCCGCAGTGGCGGCTGACCGGCGGCGGCAGCTACGTCGTCACCGGCGCGCCGGTCGTGCTCAGCGACCTCGGCGACGCGATCGGCGACGCGCTCGTCACCCTGCTCGTCGTCGCGCTCCTCGTCATGGCCGGCGTCCTCGCGCTCGTCTTCCGGGTGCGGCCGCGGCTGCTGCCGCTCGCGCTCGCGCTCGGCGCCGGCGGGCTGACGTTCGGGGCGCTCGCCGCGCTCGGGCTGCCGCTGACGATGGCGTCGATCGGCGTGCTGCCGGTCCTCATCGGCCTGGCCGTCGACTACGCGATCCAGTTCCAGGCGCGCACCCGCGAGGAGGGCTCGCCGCGGGCGGCGGCCGCGCGGGGCGGGCCGGCGATCCTGACGGCGGGGGCGGCGACCGCGGCCGGGTTCCTCGTCCTCGCGCTGTCGCCGGTGCCGATGGTCCGCCAGTTCGGGCTGCTGCTCGTCTCCGGCGTCCTGCTCGCGCTCCTGCTCACGTTCACCGCCGGGGCGGCGGCGCTGACGCTGGCCGGCCGCCGCCCCGCCGCGATCGGCGGCGCGGCCGGACGGGCGCTGCGCTCGGCCGTCGCCGGCGCCGACGAGCTCGTCGCGGGCAACCCGCTCGCGCGGGCGCTGCGCGCGGGCGGGCGGCGGGCGAGCGGCTGGATCGTGCGGACCGCGCTCGCCCGCGGGCGGATCGTGATCGCCGCCGGCGCCGTCCTCGCCGTCGCCGGCTGGGCGCTCGACACGCAGGCGCCGGTCCAGTCCGACGTCAACCGGCTCGTGCCCCAGGACATGCCCGCCCTGGCCGACCTGCGGGCCCTGCAGGCCTCGACCGGCGTCGGCGGCGAGATCGACGTCATGGTCCGCGCCGACGACCTCACCGACCCGGCCGTCCTGCGCTGGATGACCGACTACCAGGAGCGGATCCTCGACCGCTTCGGCGACGGCGGGCGCCGCTGCGGGCGCGCGACGCTCTGCCCGGCCTTCTCGCTGCCCGACCTGTTCGCCGGCGCCGGCGAGCCGACCCGCGAGGAGATCGCCGAGCTGCTCGACGCCGTCCCCGGCTACTTCTCGCAGGGCGTCGTCACCGCCGACCGCACGACGGCGACGCTCGCCTTCGGCATCCGCCTCATGCCGCTCGACCGCCAGCAGGCGGTCATCGAGGCGATGCGCGACGAGCTCGACCCGCCCGACGGGGTCACCGCCGAGCTCGTCGGCCTGCCCGTCCTCGCCGCCGAGGCCAACGCGCAGGTCTCGTCGCCGTGGCGGCGGGCGCTCCTGCTCGCCGGCGGGCTGGCCGCCGTCGCGCTCGTCCTGCTCGTCGCGCTGCGGTCGGTCCGCCGCGCGCTCGTGCCGCTGGCCCCGATCGCGCTCGCGACCGGCTGGTCGGCGCTCGTCCTCGCCGCCCTGCACGTCGAGCTGAACCCGATGTCGGTGACGCTCGGCGCGCTCGTCGTCGCGATCTCGACCGAGTTCAGCGTCCTGCTGGCCGAGCGCCACCGCCAGGAGCGGGCGCGCGGCCTCGGGGTGGGGGAGGCGCTGGCGGCGACGTACCGCTCGACCGGGGCGGCGGTCGTCGCGTCCGGCGCGACCGCGATCGCCGGGTTCGCCGTGCTTGTCGCCTCCGACGTCCAGATGCTGCGCGACTTCGGCTGGGTGACCGTGGTCGACCTCGGCGTGTCGCTGCTCGGCGTCCTCGTCGTGCTGCCGGCGGTGCTCGTCGCGGCCGAGCGGAGGCGGCGGGCGTGAGCGCGCCGCCGGACCGCCCGCCGTGGCAGTCCCGCTACGGGTGGGTGCTCGCCGCCGCCGTGCTCGCCGTCGTCGCGATCGCGTCGATCCGCGGGCTCGGCGGCGGGGACGGCGCCGGCGCCGCCGGGCCGCAGCCCGGCGCCCGGCTGCCGCCGTTCGCGGTGCCGCTCGCGCTCGGGTCGCTGGAGGGCGACGCGAACGTCGCCCGCGAGCCCGACTCGGGCGCCGCCGGGCGCGTGCCCGCCTGCTCGGTCCGCGGCCCGGAGGTCCTCAACGTGTGCGAGCTGGCCGAGCGCGGGCCGGTCGTGCTCGCGTTCCTGGCCACGCGCGGCGGCGACTGCACCCGCACGCTCGACCGTCTCGAGGCGATCCACCGCGACCACCCGGAGGTCCAGGTCGCGGCCGTGTCGATCCGCGGCGACCGCGACGACCTGCGCCGGCTCGTCGCCGAGCACGGCTGGACGTTCCCGGTCGGCTGGGACCGCGACGGCGCGCTCGCCGCCCTCTACGGCGTCGCCGTCTGCCCGCACGTCACGCTCGCCTACCCGGGCGGCGAGGTGCGCGGCACCGTCCTCGGGGAGGAGCCGGAGGCGTCGCTGGCGGCGCGGGTCGAGCGGCTCGTCGCCGCGTCGCGGCGGCGCGGCTGGGCCCCGGGCGGCTGAGGCCCGGGTACGCTGGCCGCCAGCCATGGCCGACCGCCGCCGCAAGCGCCGCAAGCGCCCGACCGCGCCCGCCGCGACCGCCGTGTGCGAGCGGCCCGCACCCGAGCCCGCCGCCCCGCGCGCCCAGCCGCGCGCGTCGCGCCGCGCCCGCCTCGAGGACGCGCCGAAGGCCCCGTGGAGCCCGTTCCCGCTCATCGAGCTGACGATCCTCGCCGGGATCGTCCTCCTCGTCCTCGGCCTCGCCGGCGTGGCGGCCGACCGGGTCGCGTTCAGCGTCTGCGGCTTCGCGCTCGTCGCCGTCGCCTCGCTGGAGCTGTCGCTGCGCGAGCACTTCGCCGGCTACCGCTCGCACTCGACGCTGCTGGCCGCCGGCGCGGCGGTCCTCGCCGTCATCCCGCTGCACTTCTTCACCGGCCTGCCGCGGCTCGTGCTCGCCGGCGTCGGCGTCGCCGTCTTCGCCGCCTGCTTCGCCGCGCTGCGGGCGGCGTTCCGTCGTCGGACCGGGGGCATAGGGTTCCGGCTGTGACCGAACCGACCGAATCGACCGCCCAGCCCCGGCGGATGCAGATCACCGGCATCCACCACGTGACGCTCATCGTCCGCGACCTGGACGCCACGACCGCCTTCTACCGCGACACGCTGGGACTCGGCCTCGTCGAGCAGGGCGTCAACGACGACGACCCGACCGCGCGCCACTTCTGGTTCGGCGACGCCGAGGGCCGGGCCGGCACGCTCGTCTCGTTCATGGAGTATCCGCAGATGCCGGCCGGCAGCCCCGGCCCGGGCGCCCCGCACCACCTCGCGCTCGCCGTCGACTCGGCCGAGGAGCTCGAGGCCTGGCGCGACTACCTGCGCGGGCGCGGCGTCCAGACCACCGACATCTTCCAGCGCGGGCGCTTCCGGTCGCTCTACCTGCGCGACCCCGACGACCACATCCTCGAGCTCGCCACCCGGGTCTGACCGTCCGGGCGCGAGGATCGCGCCGCCGCCGAGGCGATGGTCCGCGCCGGCGCCGCGCCGCGCCCCCCGCGCGGGGGCGGGGGGCGCGGCCGGGGGGGGGGGCCGGTGTGTT